>CALUXH010000029.1 GCA_944324695.1 uncultured Elusimicrobiales bacterium
GCCGGAACAAAGTCTAGAATATAAGTATGAAAAACGCATGGAACCAACTGAAACAATTTTTTCGCATTCCCGCTGTACGCCCCGATTATTCCGCCGGAGACGGCTTTGCCGAAACGGCGGTGGTGGATTTAAACGCCCAGGAAAAAGATTACGTTAATCTCCAAACCCACCGCCTGCTTTTACGCAAACGCGCGCAGGCATATCACCGCACCGGCCAGACGGATTGGACGCAGTCCCTGCCGTATGCTCTGCAGCGCGGCAGCGACTACGCAGTATACAGCGCCCGTTAAAAAGGCGGCCGTTTGGCCGCCGCACCGATTAAAATCATCACTCCTCCCCCGCACCGTACGGTGCGGGATTTTTATTTCTTACGTTAATATCCGGGAAAAGGACGGGAGCATATAAAATTAACGGCGGATAAAACGGTATGTTTTATCCGCCGTGCATAAAGCGCAACAACTAAATAAGCCGTTTTACTGGTCTTTACCTGTTTTTTATCCAAATCCTTCCAAATATTTTGTGCAAGAGATATCTCTGCGACTATTTTGGCAACCAAAAGCCAAAATTATATGATTTTTAAATTTAAGCAGATTTTGCTAGATGCCCCACGACACAACAAAATTCTGTCTTATTAGATTTCACTAGATTTTCTTAATAATTCAATAAGATTTTCTTCCTTTCCTTTAATTTCTTGCTCCGTTTTAAAAACAATTCTATATCTATTCCATCTAGAATCATAATCCATACAATTAAATCCTTTTTCTTCAAGCCAAGAATCCATTGTTTCAGATTGAGGATAACGGATTTCTACTCTTAAAAGTTCTTTTTTAGGACGGAAGATTACCCAATTATCTACTAAGCCGTCCTTTTCCAGCCCAATATAGAATTTATTATATTTAAGTTTGATATCAGGAGAAAATTTATAAATAATATTCAATATATCATCTACTAATTTTACTGTCCTTTTAGTTGCATGGTTTTCCCAATAATGTCTATCTGTTACTTCTTTAGTTTCTTCATCTTCATCTTCCAAACCTCTTTTAAATTCAGAGAAGATAGTAGTAAAAATTAATGAAAAATTATCACCGACTTTAATTGCCTTCATCTGTATAGCAATTAGAGGAATAACATTATTAATGAGATTTAACACATTCAAAAACCGACTTGTAATATCTTCGGCAATAATAACAGCACAATGTTCATACTGAGGATAACGTTTTTTTTCTATATCCCAATATTCTATAGTTCGTATCAAATGACTTTCATCTAATTTCCCTAATTGAACTTCTACTTCATATCTCTTAGCACAGTCCTGATCTTGCAGTAATAAGTCTAAACGGCCCGCAGCAGGTTGCATTCTTTCTTTATCTCTTAAAATCAAATTTCCTAATCCTAAAATTCGCGGGTCCTCGGCTATACGTTCTTGAACCCATTTCTCATTAAGAGTAGGATGATCTTTTAAACTTACAAATTCTGTTTTTACATATTTATCCATAACTATCCCCTATACTATCTGTAGTATTAATTATACATATTTACCAATAAAAAACCCCACTTGCTAGTGGGGTTTTTATTAAAGCAAAAACTTATTTGTTTTTGGCTTTTTTAACGGCGTCCACTACCTTGGGCAAGAGTTGGCGCGCATCCCCCACAAATCCGTATTTGCATACGTTGAAAATGGGGGCGTTGGCGTCTTTGTTCACGGCGATAATCACATCGCTGTGTTCCATACCCACGATATGCTGCACCGCGCCGGAAATACCGCACGCCACATACAGCTTGGCCGCTACGGTAACACCGGACTGGCCGACCTGTTTTTCTTTGGGCTTCAGCCCCAGGTCAATGGCCGCGCGGGAAGCGCCCACCGCACCGCCCAGTTCGGCGGCCAGCTGCTCCAGCACGTCAAAACCGGCTTTGTCTTTCATACCGCGCCCGCCGGCGATGACCACTTCGGCCTCGTCCAGCTTGTCCTGCGCAGAGGTTTCGTCAAAGTGTTTGCTGATGATACGCACGCGGCCCGCTTCGGCCGGCACGGCAATGGTTTCATTGACGATTTGCGCCATGCTGCCCGGGCGCGTAACCACTTTCTTAAACACATTGGGGCGCACGGTGGACATTTGCGGGCGGTAATCCGGGCATTTGATATCGGCCATAATGTTGCCGCCGAAAGCCGGACGGGTCTGTATCAAAAGTCCGTCGGCAATGGACAGGCCCGTGCAGTCCGCCGTCAACCCTACAAAGAGTTCCGAAGAAATACGCGGGGACAAGTCGCGCCCGATATAAGTGGACGGATACAGCACCACGCTGGGGTTATACTTTTTAATCAAGGCCACCATGGCATTGGCGTAAGCGGCGGTATTGTAATCGCGGTACGCGGGGCCGCTGACGGCGTAAATTTTGTCCGCGCCGTAAGAGGACAGCTCCGCAAAATATTTTTCCACCCCGTCGCCGATAATCACGGCGCAGAGTTCTTCGCCCAGCTGGTCGGCCAGTTCGCGGCCTTTGGACAACAGTTCAAAGCCCACGGGGCGGACCTTTTGGGTTTTGCCGTCATCGGAAATTTCAATAAAGGCCCACACGCCTTTATAGGCGGAGAGGTCTTTTTTGGCCGGCGCCGCGCCCGCGGCGGGCAGGGACAAAGCCTTGACCGGGCAGACGGACACACACGCGCCGCACATGGTGCAGCTGCTGTTGGGCACCGCTTTGCGGTTCACCAGGGAGAGCGCCCCGAACGGGCAGGTGGTTACGCATTTGCCGCAACCGACGCAATTAGAAGCTACCTGAATCATTTGACAAAACTCTCCTTTTTCAAAATTTCAATGAATTTGGCCGCCATTTCTTCGGCCGAACCGGTAATCATTTCCCCTTTGGCTCTGGCGGCCGGCGGGAAAATGCGCGACACACGGGTAGGCGAGCCTTCCAGCCCCAGTTTATGCACGTCCGCACCGATTTGGGCCGCCGTCCAGATATAAATCTGCTTGTCCTGGGCCTTGTGCGCGGCCAGGAAAGACGGATATTTGGCCACGTAATCCACGGGCATAGTCATGGTAATCAATACGGGCAGGTCCGCCTCCATAATCTGGTGGCCGCCTTCTATGAGCTTTTTGACCACGGCGCGCTGTCCGTCGCTGTCCACGCTGTCACAGAACGTAATTTGCGGGATGCCCAGGTGGAAAGCGATGCCGGGGCCGGTTTGGGCCGTATCGCCGTCAATGGCCATTTGGCCACAGAGGATTAAATCATATTGGCCGATTTTCTTAATGGCCGTGGCCAGCGCGTAAGAAGTGGCCCAGGTGTCCGAACCGGCAAAAGCGCGGTCGGAAAGCAGCACGCCTTCGTCCGCGCCCAAAGCCAAGGCCAGGCGCAGCACGGCCACCGCCTGGTTGGGGCCCATGGAAAGCACGGTTACTTTCGCGCCCGTTTTGGCCTTGATGGCCAGGGCTTTTTCCAGCGCGTAATGGTCGTAGGGGTTTAAAATGCTGGGCACGCCGGCGCGGATCAGGGTGCCGGTTTTCGGATCCACCTTTACCTGGGTGGAATCGGGTACTTGTTTAATGCATACAATAATATTCATGGGGTTTCCTTATGCTTTAAAAGTGTCTCTGAGTTTGGCCGACACCAAGTCCTCATCATTGATAAGGCCGGTCATTTTTTCTTCAATGCCGACCAAGTTGACGCCGGCGGAGAGGTCTTTGGCGTCCGCCGCGCCCACGCCCAAGATAAGCTTCATGCCTTCCGTGGCAATCTTAAACGCGCTCAGGCGCGCATTGACGCGGGACATGATTTTAAGCGTGTTCAAATCAAAGCGGCTGCCTTCGGTGACGCGGCCTTCGGCGCATTCACGCGCGAAAACGGCGGCCACTTCGGCCTCGCTGATCAAATCGCCCAGCATAAAGGTAATGTACTGGTGACGGGTCAGTTTCTGCGCGCGGCAGTCTTCCAGCACGCGGGCCAGGGCGCGGAACCCCAAGGCCACGCTGTCGGCCCCTACATCGGGGTGCTGAGCGTGAATGGCTTCAAACTCTTCGGCCTGTTTAATGTAATACTGGCCGCGGGTTTTGAGGTGTTCCTGCCAGCGTCCGCGGAAGATGGTCATTTCCAGCACTTCGCTGGTGCCTTCGTAAATGCAAGTGATTTTAACGTCGCGTTTAATTTTTTCCACCGCAAATTCTTTGGTGTAACCAAAACCGCCCATGGCCTGAATGGCGTCTTCGGCGGCTTTGTTGCCCGATTCGGTGGCGTACAGCTTGGCAATAGCGCCTTCGGTAGCCAGGCCGTGATTGTTGACTTCCAGCTGTTTGGCCGTCCAGTCAATATAGGCGCGGGCCGCTTCAAAGCGCACATAATGCGGAGTAATCAGCTTGAGCATAAAGCCCTGCTTTTCGGCCAGCGGGCCGCCCGCCTGTATGCGCTGCTGCGCGTAAACAAGCGCGGTTTCCACGGCTTCTTCGCCGCCGCCCAAACCAAACGCGGCCACCATCAGGCGCGTATAGCCGAATACGGCCTGCGCCTGCAGGAAGCCTTTGCCTTCTTCCAGCCCGATTAAATTTTCGGCCGGCACATAGACTTCGTCAAAAGCCAAACCGGCGGTATTGGACAGGCGAATGCCGTGCTTGTCTTCGTGCGCGTCCTGCGTAAAGCCCGGGGTGCCTTTTTCCACAATAAACCAGCTCGGACCGCCCGGGGCCAGAGCCAGCACGGTGTAAATGTCGGCCACGCCGCCGTTGGAAATCCACATTTTGCTGCCGGTAATTTTATAACCGACGATTTTGCCGTCTTTTTCCACGCGCTCGGCACGGGTGCGTAAGGAAACAAGGTCGGAGCCGGCGTCGGCTTCCGTCGCGCCATAGGCGACCAACTTGTTTTCATGCGCGATTTTTTGGAACCATTTGGCCTTCTGCTCCGGCGTGCCTCCCACGTTAATCGGGTCGCTGCCCAAAAACGTGGCGAAAACACCCGTGGCGATGCCTAAATCAATGCGGGCCAGCTGTTCGCACACGCGGTAAATTTCGGTGGTCTGGCCGCCCAAACCGCCGTATTCTTCGGGAATAAGCAAAAGATGCACGCCCAGCACGTCATGGTCGTACATCTCTTTTAAAATTTCTAAGGGTATTTCGTTCTTCGCATCATGCTCGCGGATGAACTCATGGGAAATCCTGTTCTTGGCGTATTGCTTCAAACTATCCAACATCAGGTTCCTGGTAGTCAGGTCATTTTTTGCCATGGGGTAATATCTCCATTACAATATATATATGTAAATGATACCAATTTTGGAGGTTTTGGAGCAAAAAGACGCAGGGCAAAGCGCGGGCGCCGCCTTGCGGTAAAGACAAAATCCGCCCATTATAAAACTGTTTTACCGCAATCAAAAAGGCTACAGCTCATACTGTTCAATTTCCAAGCCATTGGAAGAGATAGTTGTCCTATACTTCCCTCCCAGGTTTTGGCATACGCCCACTGCCACGCTGTCTGAAGCCAAAGCATGGCAGAAGATCTTTGGATAAGAAACATGAAAATACAAACCGTTATAATTCCTTAAATAGACTGTGAAGTTGTTATCCGCATGCTGGACATTATATCCAGCCGAACTGAAACTTTCCCCTGTTTCTCCGGTTTGCGTTTCATAAGTGCGGTAATTTTCTATTTCATACCCCCAGCCCATATCCGTCAAAGGGAGGCTGCAGCTTCCTGCGGCCATTTGCTGCAGGGCACACAAGTCTCGGAAATACCGGGCAAATGTATATAACTGTGCGGTACGGGATTTTAAAACCGCCTTTTGGTATTGCGGCAAAGCTATGGCTGCCAGGATACCGATAATTAAAACAACCACTAACAATTCTATTAGGGTAAATGCGGTACTTTTCGGGTTCTTCATGCGAAAAGTGTATCAAAAAAAAAAAACGGATCAAGGCTTGGCAGTTAAACGGCAAAAAACATCAACGGAAAAACGGCCACGGCAAACGGCAGCTTTGTTGACAGGGCCGGGCTGAACTTGTTTCCACATCTTCTTTGTTTGCGTTTTCATAAAAGTGAAGATCCTGAAACCGGTTCAGAATGACTTTATTTATAAAACGCCATGCTGAACTTGTTTGAGCATATCCACCGCATAGGTCATGCTGAATTTATTTCAGCATCCCCTTTTCATAAGGCGGAGAGCCCGAAACAAGTTCGGGATAGCCGGATGGATGCCCATATAAATCAATTAAGCATCATCCCCGCAGGCGGTGGCCCGCAGGGCCGATTTCGCCCCTCCGCTTTGCCGTCTTTTACTCTGCTTCCATACCGGCAGACGCCGGCCCAAAAATATAAAAGCACCGGTATGGAACGGCCACCACACCGAATAGGCCGTTATTTTATGCTAAAATTTAATATATGCTATTACCCCGTATTTTAACCGCCGTTATCGGCATTCCCGTGGTTTTGGCCGCCATTCATTTTGGCGGCGTGGTGTTTATGGCCTTCACGGCCTGCGTCATCCTGCTGTGCCTGTATGAGTACGGCCTGGTGCTGACCGCCGGCAAAAAGCCGGTGCATATGCTGTCGCTGATGCTTTTTGGCCTGCTGATGGCTGCCGTGGCCATTTTGGGCCGCGCGGATTTACCGTCACTGGAACTGCCGGACAATCTGTATCCTTTTGCCGTCAGCGTGGTGATATTCGGCACCTTGTTTATAGAGGTATTGACCCCGCACCGCAGCTGGGAACGCGTGGCCAATACGTTTACGGGCGTGTTTTTTATCCCGTGGTCTTTGGCGCACCTTATTAATATACGCGACATCGCGCAATACGGCGAATACCTGACTTTATTTATGATTATCACCGTGTGGATATGCGACACGGGGGCGTATTTTACGGGCCGTTTTTTGGGCAAGCACAAATTAAACAAAGAAGTCAGCCCCAAGAAAACCTGGGAAGGCGCCATAGGCGGCACGGCGCTGGCCGTGGGCGGCGCGCTCTTGATGCGTCACCTGTTCCTGCCGGATTTGTTTAGCGTGCAGGAAACCGTATGGCTGGGCCTGTTGGTAGCCGTAGTGGGGCAGGTGTCTGACCTGGCAGAATCGGTCATCAAACGCAGCACGGGAGTCAAAGACTCTTCCCATCTGTTGCCCGGACACGGCGGATTTTTGGACCGTTTTGATTCCTACCTGTTGTTGGCGCCCGTCTTTTATTATGTAGTTTTATACACCGCTTTATGAAAAACATCATCGTATTGGGTTCCACCGGCTCTATAGGCACCTCCGCGCTGGACGTGATTGCGCGGCTGGGGCCGCAGTACCGCGTGATGGGCATGAGCGCCAACCGCAATACGGAGCTGTTTATCAAACAGGTGCATACGTTTAAGCCGCGCTTTGCCGCGGTGCTGGACGCGGCCAGTTATGAGATTTTAAAAAACCAAATGCCCAAGGGCACCCAGCTGCTGCCGCCGGATATGGACAGCCTGACTTTTTTGGCTTCTTTGCCCTCAGCCCATTTGATTATCAACGGGCTGGTGGGGGCGGTGGGCTTTCAGCCCTTAATCGCCGCCATTAAAGCCGGCAAAACCATTGCGCTGGCCAACAAAGAGCCCATGGTCATGGCAGGACAAAGCATTATGCAGGAGTGCCGGCGCTGGAACGCCACGATTATCCCCGTGGACAGCGAGCCGTCGGCCATCTTTCAGTGTATGGAAGAAACCGACGCCAATAACTATGACCGCGCCAACGAATCCATTTCCCGCGTTTTTTTAACCGCTTCCGGCGGGCCTTTTGCGCGGCGTAAAAAAGCCCTTTCCACCGTTACCCCTGCCGAAGCGCTCAATCACCCGCGCTGGAAAATGGGCAAAAAAATCACCGTGGATTCGGCCACGCTGATGAATAAAGGCTTTGAAGCCATAGAAATTATGAATTTGTTTTCCCTGCCGCAGGAGAAAGTGCAAATCGTCATTCACCCGCAGTCGCTGATTCACTCCGCGGTGGAATATGTGGACGGGGCTATTTTGGCCGAAATGAGCGAGCCGGATATGCGCATTCCCATTCAATACGCCGTTACCTATCCCAAACGTATGCCCAGTCCCGTCAAACCGCTGAACCTGTTTGAAGCGCAAAAGCTGGAATTTTTTGAGCCGGATTTTGACCGCTTCCCGTGCCTGGACCTGGCGCTGGCGGCGCAGCGGCGCGGCAGCGTGTTTCCGGCGGTGTTAAGCGCGGCGGACGAGGTGGCCGTAGACGCTTTCTTAAAAGAACGCATTAAATTTACCGATATTCCCAAACTTATTTACAGCGTGCTTAAAGAAACCTACGGCCGTGAGGGGCGCATTACGCTTAACCAGGCCGTGGAAGCCGACGCCTGGGGACGCGAAAAAGCCCTGGCCAACTTGGCCGAAAAGAAATACAAAAAAGTCATCTTATAAGAGGTTATTATGTTGCTTTCCATTATCGCCGTCATCGTCGTATTAAGCCCGATTGTGATTATTCACGAATTCGGTCATTTTATCGCCTGCCGGTTAACGGGCATCGGCGTGAAGGAGTTTTCCTTCGGATTTGGCAAAATCCTGTGGCACAAAAAATCGGCCAAAGGGACGGATTTTCAAATCCGCGCCATTCCCTTCGGCGGCTTTGTGGAGCCGGAAGGACAAATGTTTTTGGAAGACGACCATAAAGAGGCCCCCAAGCCCAACGAGTTCGCCGCCAAAAAATGGTACGCCAAGTTCTTTATGGTGGTTAACGGCGCGCTGTTTAACTATGTGCTGGCGGCGGTGATTTTTACGGGGCTGATTTACTGGCGCGGCATGCCGGAAACCGACCCGGCCCAAATGCCCGCGCAGGTGGGCATGGTGGTGGAAAATTATCCCGCCGAAAAAATCGGCCTGCAGGAAAACGACCTCATCACGTCCATCAACGGCACGCCTATTGCCAACTGGCTGGAGCTGACGCAAGCCATGCAAAAACGCCAAGGAGATTTGACGCTGACCGTTGCGCGCGGGGAAGAAACCTTATCCCTCACCGCCAAAGACGCGGATTTCTTACAAGACAAACCCACTACGCTGGGCATTGCGGTGGCCGCACAGCTAAAGCCCGTCGGCCTTTTTGAATCGGCCTGGCTGGGTGTTTACCAGTGCTGGTACTGGACTAAATTTTCGCTCGTATCCATTTGGCAGAGCATTTCCCATAAAAAAGCGCCGGATGTGGCGGGCCCCATCGGCATAGTGAACATCATTCACCAGGCCACGCACCGCGGGCTGATGGATTTTATTTTCTTAATCGGCATGCTGTCTTTGGCGGTAGGCCTGTTTAATCTGTTTCCCATTCCCATACTGGACGGCGGCTATGCGCTGGTGTATTTGTGGGAAGGACTGACGGGCAAGCTCCCCTCCACCAAAAATATTATGCGCGCGGCCAATGTGGGCTTTTATCTTTTGATGCTGCTGGTGGTGTACGCTTCGTACGCTGACATTAAGCGCATTTTCTTTGCGCCCAAGCCCGCCGCCGTCACCCAAACGGCAGACGCTCCGGCGGAAAACACCCCCGCGCAGGAAGGTGAATAATGTATAAAACCAGACTTGTCAAAGTAGGCCCTTATACTTTGGGCAGCGGCCAGCCCGTGCGTGTGCAGAGCATGTGCAACACCGATACGCGCGACGCCGCCGCCACTGCCGCACAAATCAATATGCTGGAAAACGCCGGCTGCGAAATCAACCGCGTGGCCGTGCCGGACATGCAGGCCGCGCTGGCCCTGGGCGAAATTAAAAAACGCATACACAGCCCGCTGGTGGCCGATATTCATTTTGATTACAAACTGGCGCTGGAAGCCGTCAAACAGGGCGTAGACAAGGTACGCATTAACCCGGGCAATATCGGCGCCATAGAAAACACCAAAGAAGTGGTCAAAGCCTGCGCCGATAAAGGCGTGGCCATACGCATCGGCGTCAATGCCGGTTCGGTCAAATACCTCAAAAGTGTGGCCGGACAGGTGGATTTGTCCGATGACAAATGGGCCGAAGTCATGGTGCAAGAAGCTTTGGAACAGGCCAATGTATTGGAACAGCTGAATTTCAAAAACGTCGTGGTGTCTTTGAAATCAGACGATTTTAACCGCACCGTCAAAGCCAATGAACTTTTTGCCTCTCAAAGTGATATTCCGCTGCATATCGGCCTGACCGAAGCGGGCAGTTTTTTAAGCGGCACCGTCAAAAGCGCCATTGCGCTGGGAACACTGCTGCAAAAGGGCATCGGGGCGACTATCCGCGTGTCTTTAACTGAAGACCCCGCCCTGCAGGTACGCGCAGCGTATGAAATTTTAAAAGCTTTGCATTTGCGCCAGTACGGGCCGAATTTGATTTCCTGCCCGACCTGTGGCCGCACGCAGGTAAATGTGGCCGGCACGGTGCGCGAGTTGGAAAAACGCATTTATTCTGACAAGGAACTGCTGCGCAAAGCCACGGGGCTGAAAATAGCCGTTATGGGCTGCGTGGTCAACGGCCCGGGGGAAGCGCGCGATGCAGATTTTGGCATAGCCGGCGGCAAAGGAGAAGGGCTGTACTTTGAAAAAGGCCAGACCATGTTCAAACTGCCGCAAGAGAAATGGGTAGATTTTTTAATTGAAAAAATAAACGAGTTCGGACAGAAATAAACCGGACCGGGCTTTATCTCCAACGGAAAAACCGTTATAAGGATACAAAATGAAACTCTCAAATTACTATATACCTACGTTAAAAGAAGCGCCCAAAGACGCCGACAACCTATCGGCCAAACTCATGATCCGCGCCGGCCTCATACGCAAGCTGGGCAGCGGGTTGTATGAGTGGCTGCCGCTGGGCTTAAAAGTGCTTAAAAAAGTGGAAAACATCGTGCGCGAAGAAATGGACCGCGCCGGCGCGTGCGAAGTCTGGCTGCCCGTGGTGCAGCCCCAAGAACTCTGGCAGGAAACGGAACGCTGGGAACATTTTGGCGACCAATTGCTGAAAATCAAAGACCGCAAAGGGGCCGAGTTTTGCGTCGCTCCAACGGCGGAAGAAGTAATTACGGATTTGGCCCGCAAAGACATTTCTTCTTACAAACAGCTGCCCGTGTGCCTGTACCAATTCGGCACCAAATTCCGCGATGAAATCCGCCCCCGCTTTGGCGTGATGCGCGCACGCGAGTTTTATATGAAAGACGCTTATTCTTTCTGCGCCAACGACGAACAAGCCGCCGATTGGTATCAGCGCATGTTTGACGCTTACCAACGTATTTTTACCCGCTGCGGTTTTCGCTTCAAAGCCGTGGAGGCCGACACCGGCGCCATCGGCGGCAATTTCTCTCACGAATTTATGGTGCTGGCTGACAATGGGGAAGACGCCATAGCCGACTGCCCCGCCTGCGGCTACGCCGCCAATACGGAAAAGGCCGAAATCAAAGCGCCCGAATTTGCCGTAAACGAAGCCGATTTCCAACCCATGGAAAAACGTCCCACCCCCAAAGCCTATACGGTGGAAGACGTGGCAAACATGCTGCACGTCGGCACGGACAAACTCATTAAACTGCTGGTCTTTACCGCCGACGGAGAGCCCGTGGTGGCTCTCGTGCGCGGAGACCATGAACTCAATGAACCCAAACTGCGCGCCCTGCTCAAATGCACGGAGCTTGCCAAAGCCAGCGAAGAGGTATATACGCAGGTAACGGGCTCGCCCGTCGGCTTTGCGGGCCCGCAGGGGCTGAAAGAGAGAAACCCCAAAATCAAAATCTTTGCCGACAATTACGTCAAAGGCGTAGTCAACGGCGTAGCCGGAGGCAATGAAACGGACGTGCATGTCATCAACGTCAACCCGTCGCGCGATATAAAAGTGGACGCTTATTGTGACTTAAAAATCGCTTCGGAAGGCGACTGCTGCGCACGCTGCGGAGCCAAATTTAATTTCACCCGCGGCATAGAGGTGGGCCATGTGTTCAAACTGGGCACCAAATATTCCGCCGCCATGAAAGCCGAATTTTTGGATGAAAAACAAAAAGCCAATCCGTTTATTATGGGCTGCTACGGCATCGGCGTCAGCCGCGTGGTGGCCGCCGCCATTGAACAAAGCCACGACGACAACGGCATTATCTGGCCCGCGCCTATTGCCCCGTTTGACGTGGCCTTAGTAGCCATTGATTACGATTCCAACCCCAACGTTAAAAAAGCGGCCGACGAACTGTGCGCCAAGCTGGAAACCGCGGGGCTTACCGTGCTGATGGACGACAGAGACGAACGCCCGGGCGTGAAGTTTAAAGACGCCGACCTTATCGGCTTGCCGCACCGCGTGGTCATCAGCAGCCGCACGGTCAAAGACGGCCAATTTGAATACAAACGCCGCGCCGATAAAGACTCCGTGCGCAAAGACCTCGCGCAAGCGGACGGATTTATAGAAGAACTGAAAAAATAAGTTTTTCTCTAACAAAACCCCCGCTTCAAAAGAGCGGGGGTTTTGTTGTCTATGCAGTTTGCTGTCTATGTCGATTAAAAATTCATTTTGTAGCACCCTTTAGAGAAACGACAAGTCCCTTTTGTTACTCCGGGGGCCAGCATACGGCACATATTTTCTCCCCATTCTCCATTCCCTCCGGGAATACAATACAGCACATTATTTTCCTGATCCGGACCCGGATTGTTAAAACACATGGACAAAGTTATGGCCTCCGTGCGGGAACCATTACGAAAAATCACATTAATCTCATTATTATTCCATGTAAAAGTTAATCCGTCAGGAATTTTCATAGTACTGGACTGCCAGCACCAGCCATCCTCGCCGACATTGGCGCAGGTCACTTCTCCCGGCGGTGTAACACCGGCGGCATTCAAAATCACGCGAAAATCCTGCGGCCACAAGCCTCCATGCTCCATGTCATACATTTTTTTCCCGTCCCGGAAAACCTTATACCACGGCAAAGCCGCCGCGACCCGGCTTTTGAGCAC
>CALUXH010000030.1 GCA_944324695.1 uncultured Elusimicrobiales bacterium
CCAAAACGCCTTCAGAGCGGCTTTTACCCGTCAGATACATTTTTTGATAAATTTTGTTCATAAACAAAATTTATCAAAAAAAAAAAACAATGCAAGCCCTTTTAAAATCTGCCTCTCCTACGGCAAATATCCCCCGCTCTGGGCGGAGGGATTATAACAGAGAATATTCCGGATGCCGCGGCCGGAGCCTGCGGCACAAGCGGAATTGTCCAAACTTGGAGACCCCGGGCAGAACAAAAATCCCTTAAAACACAAACAGCTTCCGCATACGTCCGGAAGCTGTTTTGATTTTAACCTCTTAATTTAAAACATCCATTCTGTAACATGACCGTGACAAGCGGCACGTGCCGCGTACGGCATTCGGGGCCAGCATGCGGCACATATTTTCCCCCCAATCCCCCGTTCCTCCCGGGATGCAATACAGGGCATTATTTTCCTGGTCCGGGCCCGGATTGTTAAAACACATGGATAAAAAGATGCTGCCCGTACGGGAACCGTTACGAAAAATCACATTAATCTCATTATTGTTCCAGGAAAAAGTTAATCCGTCTGGCATCTTCAGCGTACTGGATTGCCAGCACCAGCCGTCATCTTCCACATTGGTAGGCGCGCAGGTTACTTCTCCCGGCGGAGTGACGCCGGCGCTGTTTAGAATCACACGGAAGTCCTGCGGATACAGCCCGCCGTGCTCCATGTCATACATTTTCTTTCCGTCACGGAACACCTTATACCACGGTACTGCCGTTGCCACGCGGCTTTTGAGCACGGCCCTCTCATACTGCGGCAACGCCACGGCGGCTAATATGCCAATAATCAGTACCACCACTAAAAGCTCTATCAGTGTAAAGCCGGCACGGCGTAAGGCAAGAAGCCGGGATTTTGAGCAAAAACTGCCCGGAATGACATGATGAATAGAAGCGCCCAAAACGCCTTCAGAGCGGCTTTTACCCGTCAGATACATTTTTTGATAAATTTTGTTCATAAACAAAATTTATCAAAAAAAAAAAACAATGCAAGCCCTTTTAAAAGGCCTTGCCAAACCTTGTAAGAAAAAATAATCAGGCGGGGGTGTTGCCGCTGAAATCGGGCGCGGAAGGCTCGGGATCCGGGCAGGAGGATTTGTCGCAGCGGTTGCGAAACGCGCAGTCTTTGCAATGGGAAACATCCGGCTCAAAAAGGCCGGCTTCTATTTTTTCGCCCACTTCTATAAATTTGGCCAAAATGGCTTTTTCGTCAAACGCTTCAAACGGCGCGCTGACCTGTTTGTCAAACGCCGTAAAATAAAACGTCGCCTTGCCTTTCTGCATATTCCATGCGCGCCGTGCGCCCACGGCGTAAATGCCCATTTGCAGCGAATCGGTCACCGCGGCGTCAAAATCCACATCGTCACCGGTTTTATAGTCTATCACTTCCCAACTGCCGTCGGGATGTTTGTCTATGCGGTCTATTTTGCCGCGCAGGGTCCATTTGCCTTCCTGGAAAATAAATTCCCGCTCGGTGCTGTCCACCGTGGTTTTGCGCTCATATTCGCGTTCTGCATACCGCTCCAGCATTTTTTTGCCTTTGAGGTAATACTCCATTTGCTGGGCCGCGCTGGTGTAGCCGGCGCCCAGCCAGCAGTCGTCATAATAAGACAGCAATTCCGACGGGTCATTGCTGTTGCGGTGATACTCTTCCAGCGCACGGTGTATGGACACGCCCAAAGACGAAGCGGCCACCAGGCCTTCCTTGCGGCCGTCCATATATTTGTACTTATACAGAAGAGGGCATTCCAGGTAAGTTTTAATTTTTGAGAAATTCAATTCGTGCACGTCACTGTACATGTCAGGCCGCCTTATAACGTAAAAAATGCACCAGGGTGTCGCCGTATTTTTCCACGCGGAAAATTTCCAGTTCTTCCGGCACGGCAAACGGCTCGGTTTTATGCGTTTGCAGCACAATGACCCCTCTGGGGGCCAACAGTTTTGCCGACGATACGTTTTTCAGCGCCGGTTCGGACAGGGCCAGCATTTTATTATTCTGGTCGCGGTACGGCGGCCCCATGAAAATAATATCATAGCCTTCGTTGTCGCTGTAGGAAAGCAGATAGTCCAAGGGCTTTAGCACGTCGCCTTTAATCACGCGCGCGCGGTCCTCAAAACCCAGGTGGGCCAAATTGCGGTGAATGTTTTTAATACAGGCCGGCTCCCTGTCCACGCACACCGCACGTAGCGCGCCGCGAGACAAAGCTTCCAAAGACACGTTGCCCGTGCCCGCAAACAAATCCAGCCACATGGCCCCCGCCAAACGCGGGCGCAGAATATCAAAAACGGACTGTTTAATTCTGTCCGAAATAGGTTTGACCGGCAGGTTTTTGGAAACGGAGAAAATCCGTCTGCCCCGCGCGGTGCCTGCAATAATGCGCATACTCTTCCTTTACAGCTGGGCGATGCCTTCCTTAATGGCGTAGCGCACCAGCTCGGCCTGTTTGTGAATGCCGAGTTTTTTCATAATATTGTTGCGGTGCACGTGAATCGTGTTTAAGGAAA
>CALUXH010000031.1 GCA_944324695.1 uncultured Elusimicrobiales bacterium
GCGATACCTGCACATTGCCGTGCGGGTCGCGGTCCAGCATCAGCTGGGAGGCAATGCCCGCAGGCAGGGATTTCATCAGCGCAGCCAGTTTGGCCGGCAGTTTGGAGATGATAAATTCTTTTTTCTCCACGATGGAGTCCATTTTGGCCAGTTCGGCTTCGTGGTCGGCCAGCAGGTCGTTTAAAGCCGAAATCAGAGCTTTCATTTCCGGAATAAATTCAATGAGCCCTTCCGGCACCAGCACCACGCCGAAGTTTTTGCCTTGTTTGGCGCGTGCGGCGATAATGCCGGCCAAATAGTCAATGATTTGCTTGAGCGTCATTTTTTTGGCCAGCACTTCTTCTCCCACCAGGGTAACGTTGGGGTGGGTTTCGTGCGCCACTTCCAGCGTAATGTGTGAGGCGCTGCGGCCCATCAGGCGGATAAAGTGCCAGTATTTGCGCGCGGAGTTGACGTCGCGGCAGATGTTGCCCACCATTTCGGCATAAATTTTAGTGGCGGTATCAAAACCGAAAGAAGTTTCAATTTTATCGTTTTTAAGATCGCCGTCAATCGTTTTCGGCACGCCGATGACGCAAATGTCCGCACCCTGTTGTTTGAAATATTCCGCCAGCACGCCGGCATTGGTGTTGGAGTCGTCTCCTCCGACGATGATCAACGCATTTACTTTGTATTTTTTCAGCGTTTGCAGGGCTTTGGCCAGTTGTTCGTCGGTTTCAATTTTCGTGCGGCCGGACTGGATTAAATCAAAACCGCCCGTATTGCGGTAATCCGCCATCAGCTTGGGGGTGATTTCTTTCCACTGCGCGTCCAAAATGCCGCTGGGGCCGCCTAAAAAACCGTACAGTTTGTTTTTCGGATTGGCTTTTTTCAGTCCGTCCAGGAGCCCCGCGATGACGTTATGTCCGCCCGGGGCCTGCCCGCCGGAGAGCACCACGGCGGCTTTGACGGTTTTTTTGCCGATAGCCGGATTGGAACCTTTGATAAAAGTCACTTCCGGCATGCCGTAGGTGTTGGGGAACATCTTTTTGACGGCGGCCTGGTCGGCCACGCTTTGGGTGGCTTTGCCGGTTTTTAGTTTAACAAAGCCGGGGCCTTTTTTTAAAATTTCGGGCAGCACGGGCTTATACAGACAGCGGTGCGCCTGCAACAGAGAACAATTCGGGTTTTTGCAGGTTTTTGTAGGCATTTTTTCCTCTCCTAAGATAGAAAATCCTATATAAATTATACAAAACTTATTTTGGTCCGCACGCGTACGGCGCCTGCTTGGGAAAACTTGGTGCCGGGCACAGGGTTTTTGATAGAATATATTTACTTTATCATAAGGAGTTTTGAAGCCGCGCCTTCCAAAGGCGCCCATTTATAATTTAATCTGTTTTTGGAGTTTCTCCCTTGGAGAAACGCTCTTTTGTGAATCACAAAAGGCATCTAAAGCCAAAAGCAGCACGTATTAGGCATTTAGTCATCGGAAGTCATGAGCCGGCGGCTGAATGCCGAATGTCCGTTGTCTTTGCGATGACGGAATACGGCTGTGTATTTATGGAGCTTTAGATGCCTATGGATATGACAGCCGTTTTTGTTTGCTCTCTTATCCGTAGGCGTCTAAAGTCTTCCTCTTTATTTTTTCTCGCTTGGATTCCATAAACATATTAAATTCTTGAAATGTTTATGGAACAAAAATTCTCCGTCCTGCTGAACGTATACGCCAAAGACCGTCCCTCTTGGCTCAAACAAGCTTTAGGCAGCGTGCTGGCCAACAGCCTGCCGCCCGATGAAGTGGTTATTATGGTGGACGGCCCCGTTGGCGCGGGCATACAAGCCGCATTGGATGAAGCCGCACAAAATAAAACCGTGCGCATTTTGTCCCATCCCGTCAATATCGGACGCGGGGCGGCGCTGGGGCTGGCCGTGCCGCAATGCCGCCATGAACTGATTGCGCTTATGGACGCCGACGATATATCCCGTCCGGACCGCTTTGAAAAGCTGCTGGCCGCTTTTGCCGCAGATGCGGATTTAGCCGTTTGCGGCGGGCAGGTGCAAGAAATGGACGCCGACACGCTTGCCCCGCTGGCCCAGCGGCGCGTACCGCTTACCCACGCCGAAATCCGAAAATACCTCAAAACCCGCATGCCGTTTAATAATCCGACAGTCATGTTTAAGAAATCCGCCATATTGGACAGCGGCAATTTCAAAGCTTTTGGACTGGTGGAAGATTATTATATGTGGGCCAGAGTCATGGCCAAAGGATACAAAACGCAAAATTTGCCGGACATTTTGGTGGATATGCGGATAAATCCGGCGCTGTACGGCCGCAGGGGCGGCTGGAAATATTTTCACATGAATAAGGTTTTATTTGACGAAATGCGCCGGCTGAAACTGTTAAGTCTGACGGAATACTATTACACATTGTCCGTACGTTTTGCCGTACAGGTGCTAATGCCAAATTGGCTGCGCAGCATGTTTTACAAAAAAGCGCTGAGGTAAACATGAAAGTGGGGCTTGTAACTTTATACAGAGGATATAATTACGGCACCAGCCTGCAGGCGTACGCCCTGAAGCGTTTTATTTCTTCGCTGGGATGGCGCACCGAACTCCTCTGGCTGGCGGAAGGAGCCGGCAAGGGGAGAGACATACGCCTTGCCAAAATAGCGAAAATAGTTTGGCGCTGTCTGTGGCATCCGCAGCTGCTGAGACACACTTTTTTATCTTACAAAAACAGTTTTTCCAAACCTCTCCCTTCCGAAATCAGAGAGAAATTTTTGACTTTTGCCCATACGAAGCTGCAAGTAAAAGGCTTGCCGGCGGCCCAGCTGAAAAAATTTGCGCAAGATGATGACACGTTGGCCCTTGTATGCGGCAGCGACCAAATTTGGAGCGCCGCGGCGGCCAATATAGACCCGCTGTATTTTTTGCGTTTTGCCCCCGAACACAAACGGGTGGCGTATGCGCCCAGTTTCGGCGGGAAAACGGTGCCGGAGTATAACCGCAAAATTCTTGCCTCCTATATCCGTGAAATACCTTTCGTTTCCGTGCGGGAAGACAGTGGGGCGGACATCGTCAAAAACCTGACGGACAAAGACGCGCCCGTATTGCCGGATCCCTCTTTGCTTTTGGATTGGGAAGAATTTGCCGGTCCCGCCCCGTTTGACAATTATATAGCGGCCTACTTTTTGGATACCCCCAGCCAAGCGGCTTTGCAAAGTTTGCAGCGCATAAGCGCCAAGCACGGCTGTCAAATTATCGCGTTTCCTTACCGCCACGCCGCCTATGAACACCTGCCCCGCATAACGTATTATCCGGCGGGACCGCAGGATTTTGTACGTCTGATAAAAGGGGCCAAATGCGTATTGACGGATTCTTTTCACGGAACTGTTTTTTCCATTAATTTGCAAACGCCGTTTTGGACGTTTCAGCGCAATTATGCGTCCGGCAAGGGGCAGAGCGAGCGGCTGCTGTCTTTGCTCGGCAAAATAAATTTACAAAGCCGCTATATTACCTCGCCCGATATAAAAACGCAAGACATTCCCTCAGACGTACAGACGCAGACGGCGGCAAAAGAATGGGTCATAAGCCAGCGGAACGCGGCGCGGGATTTTTTGCAAAACGCATTTCGGCGTATCGGAGAAAAAATGTCCAATAATGCGGAAAAGATATCGGTCATTGTCCCTTGTTACAATGTGGGCGCCTATGTTGAAAAATGCCTGCTTTCCATTCTTAACCAGCACTATACAAACATAGAAGTCTTGGCCGTGGACGACGGCTCCGCGGGCGGTACGCCCGCCGTTTTGGACAGGCTGGCCCGTCAATATCCGCAGCTGAAAGTCATTCACCAAAAAAATGCCGGCGTATCCGCCGCGCGCAATACGGGCCTTGCCCACGCGCAGGAGGATTACGTGGTGTTTGTGGACGGGGATGATTATCTGGCGCCGGATTACATGGATTATATGCTGGAACTGATACACAAAACGGGAGCGGATTTTGCGCTGTCTACGCAATGGTTCCGCAAAAAGACGGACACACAAACGCCTCGTCCGTCCATGCAAACCGTTTCTCCGGCTCAGGCGGTGGCGCTGTTATTATCTCCCAATGTGGTGGTGGGCTGCTGGAATAAAGTTTATAAGCGCAGTCTGCTGACGCGGCATCAATGCCGTTTTAATACGGAACTGTTTTATGGGGAGGGGCTGAATTTTATTATAACGGTCGCCCAGCTCGCCGGCAAAATAGCCGTCGGAAACCGCAAGGTGTATTATTACCGGCGCAACAATGCCGCCTCCGCCACGATGCGTTTTAATATTCACACCCTGCAAAGCAATACGCAATCGCTTGATTTGATTGAACAAAATCTGAAAGTCCGCACGAACGACATAGACGTTATGCTGACGCTGCACCGCAGCTTGTTTTATCTCTCTACGGCCGTGCGCATACAAACGGCGGGCAAGACAAGGGCGTATCAGACGGAGTATAAAAAGTGCATGGCCTATGTGCGGAAGCATTTTTTCAAACTGCTTTTTAAGCGCCAAGTGTCTTTGTATCGCAAAGCCATGCTCGCGGCGGGATGTTTGTGTCCGCGTCTGCTGGCCAAAATGGACGTGATCCGCCGCAAACGCATTGCCGCGCAGAGCGTGGGGGAATAAACTATGCCGCAGCAACAAAACCTTTCCGTACAAGTATTGCTTAGCTGTATGAATCAAACGGATGAAAACATTGTCAAAAAATCCAATTTGCAGCATACGCCTTCGGTGGTGATTAACCAATGCTCCGTCCAAGCGCAGCGGCGCCGAAAAACTCCGCAACATTTACTTTGGATAGACAGCCCGACGCGCGGACTGTCCGTCAGCCGCAATTTGGCTCTGGCCCATGCTTCGGCGGACATCTGCGTCGTGGCGGACGACGATGAATGGTTTGAAGCCGATTTACCGCGCATTATTAATCAGGGGTATGCGCAGTGTCCGCAGGCGGACGTATTGATTTTTACCGTGGGCAACCGCCCCGTCAAATTCGGCGGCAAGCCGCGCAAACTGAAAAAATGGGAATTATTAAAAATCAATTCGGTACGCCTCACCTTCCGCAGAGAAAGTATCCTAAACAAACATATTGCTTTTGACGTATTGCTGGGGTCGGGGACGGGCAACGGCCCGGGAGAAGAAAACAAGTTCGTCTTGGATTGTTACAAAAAAGGCCTGCAAATTTTCTTTGTACCGCTGAAAATAGCCACCTTATTGGATAGCCATTCAAACTGGTTTTACGGCTATGACAAAGCCTTTTTTTACAACCGCGGCAAATCCACGCGTTACGTGTACGGCTTTTGGTTTGCCTGCATATACGGACTGTATTTTTTGGCCGCAAAATACCCTTTGTACAAAAAAACAGTATCCGCCGCACAGGCCACCGGACAATTATTTTTGGGCATTTGGAAAAATGAGTTGAAAAAGATATGACCGATTTAACCTTGCTTGTACTGTTGTGTTTGGCGCCTTTTTGCTGGGATAACAAAACGCCGTTTCGGCGCAATACGGGCGCGTGGCTGATGTTTGCCTGCTTGGTGCTGTTGTTCGGTCTGCGCCATTACTCGGTGGGGACGGACAGCTTCAATTATGCGTTTCGTTATGAAACGCTTACGGATTTGGAACCTTTTGAAACGGGCTTCCGATGGCTGATTTACGCTCTGCACGCCGTTTGCGAGCGCTATACTTTCTTATTTATTTCTTTGGCCGCGCTTCTTTGGGGCGGACTGATTCATTTTTACCGCAAATATACGGCTCTGTACTGGCTGCCCGTATTCCTGTTTTGCGCGCTGGGGGGCGTTAATTCCGTCGCCAACAACGGCATGCGGCAAGGGGCGGCCATCGCCCTGTTTTTGACGGCCGTTCCCTGTGCGCTGCAAAAACAATGGATACGGTATTATATTTGGGCCGCACTCGCTTTTTTGTTTCACCGCTCCTCCATATTTATTTTCCCGCTGTATTTTTTAATGCAGTTTCGGTTCCGTCGGCGCATTCTTATTCCCGTCTTTCTTATTTTTTGCGTCATATTGGCGTTTGCCGAACCGATTACCCACGCTTTATTTTCCGACTATACCAGATACCTGATGGAAGTGGAACAGATCAGCGGCGGAAAACTGGTGCAGCTGGCTTTGGTGTCGTGTTTCGGACTTTTTCCCTTTTATCATCATTACCGTACGCTGGGTAAAAACCCGCCCGTTAAAAGCATGCTGCTGTGGATGACGATGCTTTATCTTTTATGCTCTTGGGGAATGTATATTTTTGACGCCGGCGGCGCGCTCAGCCGCGTGGCGTGGTATTTCTTTCCCTTTGTGCCTCTGAATTTTGCCCTGTATATAAGCGAACAGCCGCCGAAAACAAAATGGCTTATGCTTATCGGCGTCATCGGACTGATTTTTTGTTACCGTTTGGGCGTGTATTATCTCAGCGACACCGTCAGTCAGGCGGATATAATTTATTACTATAAATTCTTTTGGCAATAATTATGACGATACCAAAACGCATTCATTACTGTTGGTTCGGGGGAAAACCGCTTCCTCCACTGGCCGAAAAATGCATAGCCAGCTGGCAAAAATTCCTGCCGGATTATGAAATAAAACGCTGGGACGAAAGCAATTTTAATTTCCGCGCCTGCCCCTACGTGCTGGAAGCCTATGAGGCCAAAAAATGGGCCTTCGTCAGCGATTATGCGCGCTTTGACATTTTGTACCAATGCGGCGGACTGTATTTTGATACGGATGTGGAGATTGTCAAACCGTTGGACGCTCTGCTGGCGCGCGGCGGTTTTATGGCCATGGAACGGGATTTTGATGAAAAAACAGCAGTCAACCCCGGGCTGGGACTGGCCGCTCCCGCTGGCATGACACTGTATCAGGAAATTTTAGACGCCTATCATACCCGCCGTTTTGTCAATCCCGACGGCAGTTTGAATGTTACCACCGTGGTAACGTACACGACTGAAATCTTAAAAAAACACGGTTTAGAGGAAAAAGCCGGCATACAGCAAATCGAAGGAATTTTTATTTATCCCAAAGAATATTTCTGTCCAAAGGATTATGTAACGGGCAAAATCACCCTTACGCCAAACACCGTCGCCATTCACCATTATACAGCCAGTTGGCACAGCCCGCGGGAAGCGTATGCTTATGCTTTGCAGCATAAATTGGCCAAATTTCTGCCTAGGCGCTTTGCCGCCAAAGCGGCTTTTGCCTTTTCTAAAGTAAAATTTGAAGGATGGGGGGCTTTGTTGCGTTATGCCGCAAACAAATACAAATAAACCGCTTATCTCCGTCATCGTCCCCGTGTATAATTGCGCGGCGTATTTGCCGCAATGCATAGAAAGTCTGTCAGCGCAAACTTACAGGCATTTGCAAATTATTTTGGTAGATGACGGATCAAAAGACGGCAGCGGCGAAATCTGCGACAAATACGCCGCCAAAGACGTGCGCATTACGGTTATTCATCAAGCCAATGCGGGAGTGTCCGCCGCCAGAAATGCGGGATTAAAGGCCGCGCGCGGGGAATATATAGGTTTTGCGGACGGAGACGATTACGCCGCCGCGGAATTGTATGAATACTTATACGGACTTATTTGCAAATATGACACCAAAATATCCGTATGCAATTACTATGAAGTCCATGAAAAACAAAGCAAAGTATGTCCCGATTCCCCCACACGGGAACACAAATTTTCCGCCAAAGAAGCGCTTTTTCGGCTGCTGCGCATGCTTTCCGTATGGCACCAGCTCTTTCACAGAGAAATGTTTGACCATATTGCTTTTGACGAGAATATGAGCTATGCCGAAGATTTATACGTGTCCTTTCAGACGTTTGTCAGCGCCGGCGCCATTGCCTACGGACCAAAACCGCTGTATTATTACCGCCGGCATGAGGCCAGTGTAACCAAAAGTTTCAAATGGAATCCCAAACATCTCGGATATATCACCGTTTCCGACGATATTTTGGCTTACGCGCAAGCGCATCAATGCCAAGAGCTTTATCTTTCATTAAGAAATGCCCAGCTAAACATGCTGGCCTCTTTTCTGCGTGATTGTTTGTTGCAAGAACCTGCAGACAAAAAAAGCGCACGGACTTTGTGCGGATATTTTCAAAAACACATAAAAGAATTTATAACCGCTAATGTCAAATTGCCAAAAAAAATGTTCGTATTATGCTGTCTGGTGAATTTACGCGCGGCCAAAATTTTTTATATATGGACGGGCAAGAACAAACGGTGCAAATAAATCCGGTTGCCGCAAAATAATGCATATGACGGACAAAGTAATATGCGGTTTTGTTGAGGCTAAATGAAATGAACCAACGCAAAGCAGGAGTCATTTTATCGTATATAAACATGGGAACAAATGCCTTCATAGGGTTTATTTATATTCCTCTGCTGTTGGCTTTTTTGACTAAAGAGCAATACGGTTTGTATCAGCTGGTCGGTTCCATGATTGCTTACATTGCGGTCATGGATTTTGGGCTTGCCAACACGACCGTGCGCTATTATTCCCGCCTGCGCTCCCTTCATGACGTGCGCGGCCAAGAGAATCTGTTGGCCGTCATGCTGCGTTTGTATACGGGCATTGCGGCCGCGATTATGGTCGTGGGATTTCTTCTGCTGCAGATTTTGCTGCCCTTTTACGGCAAGACTTTGTCCGCCGAAGATTTAATTACGGCCCGGCAAGTATATTGGATTTTATTGTTTAATTTGGCCGTTGTGGTTCCCGGGCATGTTTTTTCCGCCATTATTCAGTCTCATGAAAAATTCATCTTCCTGCGCTGCATCGGCCTGCTTAACATTATTCTGCAGCCGCTGCTGGTGTATATTATCCTGCATTTCCGCGCCAGCATTGTGGCGTTGGCCGTCGTGCAAACCCTTTGCAATATAGGCGTGTTCGCCGCCAATTTTTATTATTCTGTTTTCAAATTGAAAGCCCGCTTCCGCCTGCATAAATGGGACGGCAAATTCGTCAGAGAAATTTTATTCTTCTCTTTCTTTATTTTTGTAAACGCCATGGTGGACCAAATTTATTGGAAAAGCGGCCAGTTGATTTTGGGCGCCGTTGTAGGGACCGTTGCCGTCGCCATTTATTCCGTTACCGTACAGCTGTGTATGGCGTTTATGAGCTTTTCCGCCAATATCAGCGCCGTCTTTTTGCCGCGTTTGTCCGCCTTGGCCGCACAGAATAATATGGATGAAACCAACGCCATATTCCTTAAAGTGGGCCGCCTGCAATTTTATATCGTCATGCTCATCTTCTGGGGTTTTGTACTTTTCGGCAGACAATTTTTACATTTGTGGGTGGGGGATTCCTTTCTGCCCGCTTATACCTATACGGTTATTTTGATGGCGGGACTGATTATCCCCGTCGTGCAGAATACGGGTATTTTAATTTTGCAGGCCAAAAACAAACACTCTTTTCGGGCTTTTGTATTTACCGTCTTCGGTCTTTTGAACGTATGTATTTCCATTCAGCTTGCCAAACACTTTGGCGCCATGGCCTGCGCCTGCGTAACGGCAGGCTGTTTGCTGATGGAGCAAGGATTGATTTTGAACGTATATTACGCCAAACTGGGGGTCAGAGTTCTCTGCTTCTTCGGC
This sequence comes from uncultured Elusimicrobiales bacterium, assembly GCA_944324695.1. GTDB lineage: Bacteria > Elusimicrobiota > Elusimicrobia > Elusimicrobiales > Elusimicrobiaceae > Avelusimicrobium. Next base: position 9,607 of record CALUXH010000031.1, read on the forward strand.
CATATTTTCAAAATCTTTCTGGCTACGCTGCTGCCCGTCGGTACGGCCGCATGGCTGCTGCTGCGGCTGCCTGCGCACCCGTCTGTCTTTGAACTGCTCTTTCAAATTGCCTGCTTCAGCCTATTATACGCCTTGACCATGTGGACGCTGGCCATGAACGACTATGAGAAAAATTTAATTTTGGCCCCGCTGAAAAAAGTATTGCAAAGAATATAAGTATTACAGAAAATGCGGTACTTGATATGCTTGCGGATATACACGGTTGCTTGGCTTGCCAAACGGCAAAAGGCTAATTGAAAATAGATGACTGCTGTTTTAGATAATGACTGGGCTTGTGGAGCGGTGCAAATAAGAAACCGATACAAACAAAACCTTCGGTGTGCGGCTGGGGGAACTGCCATTTTACTGCCGTTCAATTTGTATTTATATATCTTATTTTCCCTGCGTTTTAGGACGAAAAAAAGGCGTTTTGTGCAGTATTTACTATACACACGTTTCTATAGGAAAAGGCCTCCAGTGTATGCAACAAGTTTTGTTGTAGATTGAAATAAAATAAAAAGCCCCGGATTTTGCGTTTTTAGAACACAAAAAAAACAGGGCTTTTTTAAGAGTTAGTTTGCCTTATAATTTGTGACCAAAAAAAGGGGTTTTTGGTCACATTTTTCTAATTTGTATAGAAGAAAAAATGCCCAGTATAGGATTTGAACCTATGACCTTTCCCATGTCAAGGGAACGCGCTACCCCTGCGCCAACTGGGCTAAAAACGGTCTAGAGATATATTTAATTATACAAAAATACACCGTTCTTGAAAACTGTTCCGACGGGAATCGATGAAGCGACGAAGGGATTAAGCTTTTTGGGTTTGCGGCGTTTCCGTCAGCGTATTTTGTGTTTGCCTGGCGCGTTTGAGGTCCAGCCGGCGGTTGCGCATCATCAGGGACAAATCCGCCGCCACCAGCAGAAAGTCCAGTACATACAGCCAAAACACGGCGTCAAAACTGTAAAAAATTTTATGGATGATGCCGCACAAATAGGCCAATGCGATGGTAATGGTAAACAGAAAACTCTTGCCGGCCGCGGTTTTGGAAACAGCGGACTTGTAAATATTAAAAGGCCAAGCCAGCCCGAAACCCAACATCATCAGCGCTTCAAAAATGCTCATCTGTCCTCCAAAAAGCCCGCTCCGTAAGGACGGTGCGGGGCTTTTACTAATTATAACTTTTTCTCCGGCTGTTAAAAAAGCCGCCCCGAAGGGCGGCTTTTGAAACGTTTACTTCAGGTTGCTCTTAAAGAAATCTTCCAACTTGTCAAACGGAATGCGGTCCGTGCGGTCATAGAGGTCAATATGTTCTGCATCTTTAACGATGTAGATTTCTTTGGGCTCTTTGGCCGCGGCGTAGGCTTCTTCACTGAAGAATTTGGAATGCGCGCGGTCTCCAATAATAAACAGAATGGGCCGCGGGGAGATTTCATCAATATAGTCCAGGGCGCGGAAATTAAGCATGGAAGCGTCGCTGGTGGTGGTAAAACCGCCGCGGGCCTGCGGGTGGTGTCCGCGCGGCACGGCGTAGAAACGGAACCATTCCGCATCCGGTTCCGGCAATTCCCGCTGCACTTTGTCCGCCTCTTCTTTTGTCAACGGCTTTTCAGGAAAAGAGGGAATATACTGCGGGTAGCCGTTTTCAGCGTCAATCCAGCGTTGGGCGGCCAATTTTTCTTTGGCTTTTTGCAGGTCTTCTTTACTCATGCGTTTGTGGAAAGAAGTCATGTCATACATGGAAGCGGTGGCCACAGCTTTAATGCGCACGTCCACCTGCGCGGCGGACAACGCAAAGCCGCCCGAGCCGCAAATGCCGATGACGCCTATTTTATTGCGATCCACATAACGGAGCAAGCCCAGGTAATCCACACCCGCGCTGAAACTTTCGGCAAACATATCGGCCGAAGATACATGGCGCGGTTCTCCTTCGGATTCGCCCATATACGGTTGGTCAAAAGTCAGCACCACAAATCCGCGCCGCGCCAGTTCTCCCGCATACACGCAGGGGCCCTGTTCCTTGACGCCGCCGTAAGGCGCGCCCACGATAATGGCGGGATATTTGGCGTTTTTGTCCACATTTTTAGGCGTATATAAATCCCCGGCCAGCGCAATGCCGTAGCGGTTTTTAAATGTGACGTGTTCTCTTTGTACGTCTTTATTTAACGGTTGTATATAATGTCTGGTTTCCATAATTGCTCCCTTTGCTTGGCCTTTGGCGGAGGCGCAGCCGGCTGCCGCAACGGTTGCGGCAAACAGCAGAAATAAGATTTTTTTCATAGTTCCTCCTAATCCTGCACACTTATTATAAAGTATGAAGTTGACTCCAGGTCAAGAGGAAGAATGAGAGGGGAAAAGGGTTATTCAAAACGCCAGGCGTCATTGCCCAGGGTGTTTTCAATGTGTTCCAACAGGGCGCGGTGAATCATAATAGATTTGTCCGTGCGGATACGGTGCAGTTTGGAGGGGTCAGCTTTGGACGGAACTTCCAAATATACTTTGGTTATTCCTTTTGCCGCGTCCAGCTGCATTTTGAGTTTCTGCAAATTGCTTTGAGAATAATTGGGTGTCAGGCGGATGGTCAATTTTTTGGCCACATTTCCTATCAGTTCGGTTACGCTTCCCACATCCTGCAGATTGATTTCCACGCGGGCGCTTTCGTCATCCACGCGCACGTCTCCGGAAAAGAATAAAATGGCATTGGGCGCCACTTTGTGTCCGATGCTGCCCCAGGTGCGTGCAAAAGCATTGACTCCTATAGATCCCGTGCAGTCTTCTATGACAAACTGGGCCCATTCTTCTTTACGCTTGTTTTGGCGTTTTTTCAGACGCGTAACAATGCCGATGACATTTAAGCGGCCGGAGGATTTCCCGTCCAAGATATCTCTAATGGCCACGCAGTTTAACTGCTCTAAATACTCCTGATAACGCGCAATGGGATGGCCGCTGAAATACAATCCCATAACTTCTTTCTCATAACCCAGCAGTTCGTTTTGCGTAAGGGGCGCCACGGGTCTTTCTTCCTCTTTCTTCTTAAAACTCATGACGGAGGAAAAGTCGTCTCCGAACAGGCTGGCGCTGCAGCTTTCTTTTTCTTTGGCAATCAGGTGTGCCGTGTCCACGGCTTCGTCCAGCCGGCTTAAAAGGATGGCCCGTGTCTCCTTGGCGTCTTTATTCGGCATCAGGCAGTCCAGCGCACCGGCTTTGATTAAACTTTCAATCGTTTTTTTATTGGCCTGGAACAAATCAATGCGCGCGCAGAGGTCTTCCAGCGATTCAAAAGGCTTCTTTTTAGCCTCCTGCGCGATGGATATGCACCCTTCCGTTCCGGCGTTTTTGACCGCTTCCAGCGCGTAACGGATGCATTCTTTGCCGTCTTTTTCTTCCACGGCAAATTCCGGTTGGCTTTTGTTGATGTCCGGGGGCAGGATTTCAAAGCCCATTTTTTTGGCTTCTTCCAGATAGGTGGCTATTTTGTTTTCTTTGTCGTCTGCGCCTATGGCGTTGTGGCCGATTTCGTTGGTCAGCGCCGCGCACATAAATTCAATGGGATAGTTGGCTTTTAAATAAGCCGTTTGGTAAGATACCAACGCATAGGCATACGAATGGGATTTGTTAAAGCCGTATCCGGCGAAAGCTTTCATCTGTTCATAAATATGCGTGGCCGTCTTTTCGGAAATATGATGCGCTTTGGCCCCTTCCACAAATTTCTTGCCGAATTTTTCCATGACGTCCAGCTTCTTTTTGCCCATGGCTTTGCGCAAGGTGTCGGCCTCTCCGGGGGTAAAGCCTCCCAGCGTTTTGGAAATTTGCATGATCTGCTCCTGATACACCATACAGCCGTAGGTGTCTTTGAGCACTTCTTCCAAAAGCGGGGTTTCGTAAGTGATTTTTTCCTGACCGTTTTTGCGCCGCACGAACATATCCATCATGCCCGACTCCATGGGGCCCGGGCGGTACAATGCCACCAGGGCGGATACGTCGCCGAATTGCGTGGGCTGCAGTTTTTTAATCAGGTCGCGCATACCGCCGCTTTCCAGCTGGAATATACCCAGCGTTTGGCAGGCGCACAGCAAATCATAAGTTTTCTTGTCGTCTAAAGGAATGTCGTTGATGTCAAAATCGGGGTTATGGCGTTGGCGGATCAGTTTTTCGGCATTATCTATGACTGTTAAGGTGCGCAGACCCAAAAAGTCCATTTTTAAAAGTCCCAGGTTGGAGCACGGCTCCCCTTCAAACTGCGTGGTAATGGCGTCGCGCGCGCCGCGCGCCAGCGGCACATAATGGGACACCGCCTCTTTGGTAATCAGTACGCCCGCGGCGTGAATGCCGGTATGGCGTTTAAGGCCTTCGATTTTGCGTGCCATGTCAAAGAGGCGTTTGGAAGTGGGATTGTTGGCCACCTCGTTTTTGAGTTCCTGTATATTTTCCAGTGCGGCGTCCAGCGTGATTTTCGGGTCGTTGGGGATCATCTTGGCCACGCGGTTGACTTCGCTGACGCCCAGCCCCATCACGCGGCCTACGTCGCGCACGGCCAGTTTGGCCTTCATGGTGCCGAAAGTAATGATTTGCGCCACTTTGTCCGCGCCGTATTTATGGCGCACATAGTCTATGACGCGTTCGCGCCCCGTGTCGGACATATCAATATCCAGGTCGGGCATACTGACGCGGTCTGGATTTAAGAAACGTTCAAAAAGCAGTTTGCTTTTAATGGGATCCACGCGCGTAATGTCTAGGCTATACGCCACAATGCTGCCGGCGCCGCTGCCGCGGCCCGGGCCGATGGGAATGCCGTTTCGCCGCGCCCAGTGGATAAAATCCTGCACGATGAGGAAATAACAGTCAAACCCCATTTTGATAATCACGTCAAATTCATATTCCAGCTGTTTGAGATATTCCGGCGGTACGTGGCCGTGCATTTTTTTGTTCAGTCCCTCGCGGCACAAGGCCTTGAAGTATTCGGCGGAATTGGGGTATTGCGGCGGGATGTCAAAATTGGGCAGGATAAAGCCGTGTTTGGGAAATTCCAAATTGCATTTTTCGGCTATTTCCAGGGTGGCTGTCAAGGCCTCAGGCGTATGCGCGAACAGCTCATGCATTTCCTCGGGAGATTTGAAATACAGCTCATGCGTCGTCATTTTCATGCGGCGCGGATCGTCGAGCGTTTTGCCGGTGGAAATGCAGAGGTTGACGTCATGGGCTTCCCAGTCCTCTTTTTTCTCGTAGTGGCAGTCATTGGTGGCCACGACGGGCAAGCCCAGCTTTTTGGCCGCTTCTTTTAAAATAGGCAGGGCCTGTTGTTCTTCGCGTATGCCGTGGTCCATCAGCTCAATGTAATAATTGCCCGGGCCCATAATGTCGGCATATTCGCGGGCCAGAGCGCAGACCTGCTCAAAACTGCCGTTTAAAGCGTATTGGGAAAGAAAGCCTTTTAAACAGCCTGACAGGGCAATCAGTCCGTCCGAATATTTAGCCAGGAGCTCTTTGTCTATGCGCGGGTGATAGTAAAAACCGTCCACCCAGGCCAGGGAGTTAAGTTGCATGAGGTTTAAATATCCCTGGTGGTTTTTGGCCAGCAAAGTCAGGTGGCCCGTGCGGGATTTGTCTTTGTCAGTGTATTTGCCTTCGGTAATGTAGGCTTCGCAGCCCACGATGGGTTTTAAACCGGCCGCCCGGGCCGAATCATAAAAATCCAACGCGCCGTAGAGGTTGCCGTGGTCGGTCAGCGCCATGGCTTTTATGCCGCTTTCGGCCAGGCCGCGCAGGAAACGCGAAGGCTTGTGATTTTCAGAAATGCGCAGCATGCCGTCCAGGAGGGAATATTCCGAATGATTGTGTAAATGTATAAACTCTTTGGTCATAATGCCGCGCGGGAACAAATTTTATAAGATAGTGATATGTCACATTATAGTAAATTAAAAGAAACGAAGGTTTCGTCCGAAACTCTCTATAAGGGAGTAGTGGGGTTTAATAAAGATGTCGTGCGCCTGATCAACGGGCGGGAAACCACACGCGTCTATTTGGCTCATCAGGGCGCCAGTGCCGTTTTGCCGCTGACGGACGACGGAGAGGTGTATCTGGTGCAGCAATATCGTTATCCCGTAGGGCGGACCACATGGGAAATCCCCGCCGGCAAGCGGGAACAGGGACAGACCCCTCTTTCCTGCGCCAAGGCGGAGCTGGCCCAGGAAACCGGCCTGCATGCGGCCAAATGGAAAAAACTGGCCGTATTTAATCCCAGCAATGCGTTTTCCACGGAATACCTGCATATTTATCTGGCCACCGGGCTGCGGCGCGGCGAAGACTGTCCCGATGAGGACGAATTTTTAAACGTCCGGAAATTCCCGCTGGAGAAACTGTATGCCATGATTAAAAACGGCAAAATACAGGACGCCAAAACGATTATCGGCCTGTTGTTGTATCGTTCCTTTTATCAGGGGAAATAATCCGTTCGCGTATGCGGCCCGGGGCAAAGAGCACGGCGCCGTTTCGGCGAAAGCTTTTCCCTCTTTTCGGCGGCGTTCCGGTATTCCGACGGACTGTTCGGCCTTGGGCCGAACGCCGCAGAATTTGTTTGATGAATAATTTTGAATAAAAGCGGGTTTTCCTTGACCGTTTTTTTTTTTTGATACCCTATACGTGGCGGAAACAAAAAAGCCGTTACTCCGTTTTTAGGCGGCTTAAACAATGGTATAGGGACAAAAAATGAAAAAGGGATTTACCCTGATAGAACTTTTGGTGGTGGTGTTGATTATCGGTATATTGGCGGCGGCAGCTTTGCCCCAATATCAAAAAGCGGTATTGAAAAGCAAAGCGGCCGGCGCTTTGGCGCGGGTAAATGCACTGGAAACGGCGCAACAGGAATTTAAACTGACGCATGGTTATTATACAAGTGATATTTCCCTGTTGAGCATTGACACGGGGATATGGTCTTGCAACGGCCCCCAGCCGACGAATAGCCATTGCCAATTTTTTGCAGATAAAAATTTAGCGTGGGAAATGACTTTTAATAATCCGGAATTCCCGACCAGTTACCGTATTTTTTGTATCGGCTTGTCTGATGCGGCCCGCAGCGTCTGCGCAAATTACGGCACCGTATATGAAGGTCAGGGCGTTGAGGGAAACTATTTTCTCGTGCGGCGTGTTGAGTAGTATGGCGGAGTCTTTCTTGCGACGCGTGCGCATTAAAGTTACAATAAAAGAATGACCCACATCGTTTTTGATTTCGGCGGCGTGCTGGTGGACTGGAATCCACGCCATTTGTACCGCAAAATTTTCTCTTCCGAAAAGGAAATGGAATATTTTTTGGCGCATATTTGCAACGGCGAATGGAATGCAAAGCAGGACGGCGGCCGTCCGTTCGCCCTCGCCGTGGCCGACCTGCAAAAACAATATCCGTCATACGCCGCGCAGATAGCGGCTTATTTTGACCGCTGGGAAGAAATGTTGGGCGGCGAAATCCCGGGCATGGCGGACATGGTCCGCGCGCTGAAATGCAAAGGATATAAACTATACGGGCTGACCAATTGGTCTGCCGAAACGTTTCCTTTGGCCCGCGAACGTTTTGATATATTTAACGTATTGGACGGCATGGTGGTGTCAGGCCAGGAGCATGTCATCAAGCCCGACCCGGAAATTTATAAACGCCTGTTGGCGCGGTTTGATTTGCGTGCGGCGGATTGTTTGTTTATAGATGACAGCGCCGCCAATGTGGCTGCCGCGCAAGAATTGGGTTTTGACGGCGTGCGGTTTGAAAACGCCGCACAGTTAAAACGCGAGCTGGAAGAGCGAAAAATTCTGTAAATTAAAAAGGGGCTTCAACGCCCCTTTTTAATTATAACTTGCTGACTAAAACTTCCATCAGTTTGTGCCGGCGGAATTTTCGGACGGCCATGCGCAGCCCGCAGGCGGTAATAGCCTCGCTGGAGCCCAGCGGGTGACCGGCCTGTTGCTCCGCCCATTTTTCGGCGGTGATGTCGGGCGGCAGATTCGCCGGTGCGGGCAGGCCCAACTCTTTAAATACCTGGGCCATTTGCGCCGTGGCGCTGACAATCAGCGCGTCGCCAAACGGACGGATATAAGCCTGGAAGTAATCGTACTCGTCTTCAATTTCTCCCACAAGCTCTTCAAAAATGTCTTCCAGCGTTAGGATGCCCGTAATTTTATCGTCGTCGGTTACCAGGCAAATATGCTGGTGATCTTTCATCATCTTCTCCAGCGCGGCGGAAATAATGGTGTCTTCGTCCAGGTGCAAAATCGGCCGCAGAATGGAGCGCGCTGTGGGGGCCACCCCCTGTGCGGCGGTTTTGGTGGCGGAGAAAATGTCCTTGAAATTTAAATAGCCGATAATGCTTTGCGGGTCGTCTTTTTTCTCGCAGACCGGAAAGCGGGTGTGCATATCCAAGTGGGCTTTGATAAAAGTATCCGCAATCGTGTCTCCCGCATACAGCATATACACTTGTTCCAGCGGCACTTGGATTTCTTTGATTTTGCGCGTACAAAACATGGCGCTGGAAAGCACGATTTTTTCTTCCGCTTTCCCAAACAGGCGCGAGGAAGAGGCAATAGACACCGCCGCGCGCAGGTCCGCCATGGCGGCCTTTTGCGCTTCTTTGGGGTCTACGTTTTTGCGTACGGTTTTTTTGGTCAGCATGCCCGTGATGGCTTCCATAATGCGCACAATGGGGTAAAGAAAGCGGTACAGCTGGCGCATAACGGGGGAGAGTTTGAGCGTAACCCATTCTTTGTTTTTTAAAGCGAAACTTTTGGGGGTCAGTTCGGCAAAAACGATGGTGACAAAGCTCAGCGGCAACACCACAATCACCACCGCCAGCGCATTGGCCAGCCGCAGCGGGATGTGAAAGTTTTCCTGCATCCACGGGGCGAACCATTCGTCCGCGCCCGCTCCGCCCACGGCAGCCGCACCTGCGCCCACCAGCGTGATGCCTATTTGTATGGTGGCCAGGCTGCCTTCCATATGGTCTTTCATGTACAGCGCGCTTTCCGCGCCGTACTTCTTTTCCTGCGCCAAAATGGAGAGTTTGGTGCGGGAAACGGACGCCAGGGCCATTTCATAGGCGGCCAGCAGGGCGTTTAACACCAGCATTAAGAGGATAATGATTATACTCATGTAAAAATAAGTGTAGCAAATAGACGGGGGTTCTTTCAAAAAACAACAAAAAGCCGCCCCGTTCGGGGCGGCTTAAAACCGTGAAGTTATGCTCTTTCGGGCCTGAAAAGCGGCGTAATGTAGCGCAGCATTTTTTGGGCCTGCGGCATACGTGTGTGCAGCGTGCGGTATGCCTGGCGCACCGCGCCCAGCACGGCGTGATCCGGCAGGGCGTGCAGCCGCCGTTTAAACGGCAGGAAATACAAATCCATTTCCACGGACGGCTTGTGCGGCTGCGGGCAGAAATAGCGTATGTTTAATACAAACGCCCCTTTGCGCGTATAAAAAGCGGTGCGCCGGCGGGCTTTTTCGTCCCCCGGGTCCGCTTTTTCAAGTTCCAAAAAGCAGCCCTTGCAGTCGGGATACTTGGCCTGCAGCAGGCGCAGCATGCGCCCGCCCAAACCTTTGCCGTGATAAGGTTTTAATACGGCGATAAACTCCAGCCACAGCACGCGGTTGTGCGCGTCAAGCCAAACAAGCATATACCCTACGGTGCGTACGTTTCCGTCCGCTTTTTCCTTGGCCAGCCAGATGTGGTAATCGGTGCGTCGGCAAAGGGTAAGGAATGTTTCTTTGGCCTTCAGTTCCACGTACGGGAACTGCTTTTGCATATCTTCATACACGGCGCCAAATTCGGCTTTGTTCGCTTTGGATAAATACATAAGCACCTCCTTGAGCAAGCGAAGTCTCTTTTGGCGAAATTTTCAAGGATCTTTTGTCGGGTAAAAAGAGAAGCCGAAGCAGTTAGCTTCCCTAACTTCAGAATAGCATTTTTCGTCTGAAAAAGCAACCCCGCCGCGGGGCGGGGGTTGATAAAGCGTCTTGCGCCTCAATGCCAAAACGTAACGGCGTGCGCGGCCTCTTTGCCGTCCGATTGGCGGACCAGCGTGTGGTGCAAAATATTTTCACTTTCGGCGTAAGCCGAAGAAGTGATGACCTCCCCCGCACGGCACTCGTTTTTAAAGTTAATGAGCAGCTTGTGCAGGCGTTTGCCTTCCGGCGCGGCTTCCAAGGCCCAGGCCGCGTAATGGGTGTTGTTGACGTGGCCGTTTAGGTCCAAATCTTCGCGGCGCACGTAAATGAGGGCTTCGCCCGTTTTGGGCGCGTCCTGCGGCAGGGCGCGCTTAAAGTTTTCTTCTTCCGTAATAAACTGCGGCGTTTCGGGGTTGAGGGCCAAAAGTTCAGCGGGGCTTTTGGTCAGGCGGCGTTTGGTTACGTCAATCAGCGCCCACCAGCTGGCTCCGCGCGCCAGCGGCTGGCCGTTTTCGCCGGTAAATTCGAATTCCCTGCGGCTTAAGAGTTTGTCTGAAAACGCATGCCAGGTGCGCAGTGTGACATTTTGCCGCGGGGCGGGCTGGCCCAACATTTCCAGCTGCATATGCGTCAGCACCCAGGAGAGGTTTTTCTCTTGCAGTTGTTCCCAGCCGAAAGCAAAAGAAGCCGCGTCCAGCGCCGCTCCTTCCTGAAAATAGCGCAGCAGGGTCACGGGGCCTATGTGCGCGGTTACGTCCAGCTCGTCATATCTGATTTCAAAAGGTTTTATCAACATAAGCGCTCCTATTTGCTATAGTAGCAAATACGGTGCGCCTATGCATGGGTGCGGCGAGAAATTGACAAAATTTTTGGGTAATTATATACTATATATGAACATATATTCATATATATACGAATTTTATTTTCCCGCTTTGTCCTTTGTGTTTGGCGGGAAAACGGGGAGAATATGAAGAAAAAATTTACCGTTACCGGCATGAGCTGCGCCGCCTGTTCGGCGCGGGTGGAGAAGGCCGTGTCGGTTCTGCGCGGGATGCGCAAAGCGGAAGTCAATTTGCTTCAAAACACTTTGCAGGCGGAATTTGACGAAAACGTTTTATCCGTTGCCGATATTATAAACGCCGTGCAAAAAGCCGGCTACGGCGCGGTCCCGGCGCAGGAAAAACCGTCCGCGCGGGTTTCCGGGCAGCCCGACCCCGCCGCGGCGGCGGAAAAACACCTGCGTTTTCGGTTGGTATGCTCATTGGTTTTTTTGGCGCCGCTTTTATACGTCGCCATGGGGCATATGATAAGCCTGCCGCTGCCCAAAGGCCTTTTGCAAAACCCGGGCGCGTTTGCGCTGACGCAATTTTTGCTGGTTTTTCCGATTTTATTCATTAACCGCGAAATTTTTTCAAACGGTTTAAAAACGCTGCTGCACGGCGCGCCGAATATGAACAGTTTAATCGCCGTAGGGGGCGGAGCGGCGTTTTTGTCCGGACTGTGGGCGCTGTACCGCGTGCTGTTTCTGATGGAAGGCGCGGACTGGAGCGGCGCGTTTGAGGCTTTGCAGGGGTTGTATTTTGAATCGGCGGGCATGATTTTAACGCTGATTACGCTGGGCAAATATTTGGAGTCACGCGCCAAGCGCAAAACTTCCGGCGCGATAGAGCAACTGTTAAAACTCGCCCCGAAAAAAGCCTTGCGCGTGGCAGACGGCGCGGAGACGGAAATTGACGCTGCGGAGATAAAAGAAGGGGATATTCTGGCGGTTAAAGCTGGCATGTCCGTGCCGGCCGACGGCGTGATTGTAAAGGGGCGCGGCGCATTGGACGAAGCCGCCCTGACGGGGGAGAGCCTGCCGGTGGACAGAACCGAAGGCACGCAAGTCCGCGCCGGCACGGTCAACCAGGCGGGGTATTTCCAATTTAAAGTGACCAAAACGGGCGGACAGACTTTGCTGTCGCAAATTATCGCTTTGGTGGAGGAGGCCTCCGCCTCCAAGGCCCCCATTGGGCGTTTGGCCGATAAAGTGAGCGGTATTTTTGTGCCGGTGGTCATCGGCCTTGCTTTTTTGACGGCGGCCGTGTGGCTGTTGTTGGGGTATGAATGGAGTTTTGCCCTGGGTTTTGCGGTGGCGGTGCTGGTGATATCCTGTCCGTGTGCGCTGGGGCTGGCCACGCCGACGGCGGTGATGGTCGGTACGGGCACGGGGGCGCGAAACGGCATTTTGTTTAAATCCGCCGAAACGCTGGAAACGGCCCGCCTGGTGGATACTGTCGTTTTGGACAAAACGGGTACGGTCACGCAGGGCAAGCCGGAAGTAACGGACTGCCTGCTGGCGGACGGAATGAACGAAGAAGAATTTTGGACGCTGGCCGCTTCGGCCGAAAGTCCGTCCGAACATCCGCTTTCGCGCGCGGTGCTGCGCGCGCCGCAGGCGCGGGGGCTGGCTTTGCCCACGGTGGAAGAGTTTGAAACATTGCCCGGGGCGGGGATACGCGCCCTAATAAACGGTGCGGCGGTAACGGCGGGCAATTTGCCGCTGATGCAGGCCCGGCGTATAGACGTTCCCGCACGGTTTGTACGGCAGGCCGAAGCCTGGGCGGAAGAGGGTAAGACGGTGCTGTATTTCGCCAAAGACGGACGCTTGGCGGGTATGCTGGCGCTGGCGGACCAAATCAAACCTTCTTCGCGCACGGCGGTGGCCCAAATGCAGGCTATGGGGCTGGATGTGGTGCTTTTGACGGGGGACAATGAACGCACTGCGCAGGCGGTGGGGCATGCGCTGGGAGTGACGCACGTTATTGCGGGCGTTTTGCCACAGGACAAAGAAGCGGAAATTCGCCGTTTGCAGGCGCAGGGGAAAAAGGTCATGATGGTGGGAGACGGCATTAACGATGCCCCCGCCCTGGCGCGTGCGGATGTGGGGGCGGCTGTCGGCGCGGGGACGGACGCGGCGCTGGAAACGGCCGATGTGGTGCTGGTAAAAAATGATTTGTCCGGCGTGCCCGCCGCGTTGCGTCTTTCGCGCGCGGTAATCACCAATATTAAAGAGAATTTGTTTTGGGCGTTTTTCTATAATGTATGCGGTATCCCGCTGGCGGCGGGCGTGTTTTATCACTGGCTGGGCTGGCAGCTAAACCCGATGTTTGCCGCGGCGGCCATGAGTTTAAGTTCCGTTTTTGTAGTCAGCAATGCCTTGCGGCTGCGGCGGTTTAAGCCGTTTAAAAACAGGCCGTCCTGCGGCGGAAGCTGCGTTTTGGCGGGCAAGGAAATTTCGGAGGAAAAGAATATGAAAATCGTGGAAATTGAAGGCATGATGTGCGCGCATTGCGCGGGGCGCGTGGAAGCGGCGTTAAACGCTTTGACGGGCGTAACTGCAAAAGTGGATTTGGGCAGAAAATGCGCCGAGGTGGACGGCCCGGCGTCCGATGAGGCGTTAAAAGAGGCGGTGGAAAAAGCGGGATATAAAGTCACAGAAATACATCCCAAATTATATTGAGATACAGCGTGGCGGAGGGGAACAGAACTTCTTTTGCCAGTCCTGTTTTAAAAGGCCTTGCATTGTTTTTTTTTTTTGATAAATTTTGCGTATGAGCAAAATTTATCAAAAAATGTATCTGCAACATAAAAACCGCTCTAAAAGCGTTTTAGGCGGCTTTATTTGCCGTGTCATTCTGAGGAGTTTTTACTCAGAATCTCATCCTCTTTCTTTCAAGCGGGCCGGTTTTACGCTGATAGAACTTTTGGTGGTTGTGTTGATTATCGGCATATTGGCGGCTATTGCACTTCCGCAGTATGAAATAAGTGCGGCCAAAGCCCGCATTTCGGAAGCCAGAATGATATTAAAAGCGATTACAGATGCGCAGGAAATATACTGGGCTGCGAACGGTAAATACACGGCGGATTTATCGGAATTGGATATAACGGTAAATACGGAAGGGAAATATTGGACCTTTAGCTGTGACGGCGGAAATGCGTATTGGGCTCCCAGACAGTGTAAGGCTATGCCCAAAGTGGAAGGCGATCCGAAGATTATTTTCCATATGAAGGAAAAAGCTTCCCAAGAGGCAAAAGACGGTTTTCTGGGAAAACATTGGTGTGTAGGCGGTTATAAGACCTTTGCTCGTCGGGTATGCCGCAGTATTGGACAGGTGGATACGCATCCAGACGTACTGTGGGCTGACTATAGTTATTACCTGTTAGACTGATTGAAATGCTGCGGTAACAATAAAAACACCCCGCTCAAAAGAGCGGGGTGTTTAATGTTCAAACCGTTTACAACAGCTTGGAGGCCAGATCCGCCAGGCGGCTGCGCTCGGTCTTGGTAAACGTAATGTGTCCGTGCGTCGGCTGGCCTTTGAGGCGGTCCACCAGATACGTCAGACCGTTGGATTCTATGTCCAGGTACGGCGTGTCAATCTGGTACGGGTCGCCCGTGACCACGATTTTGGTGCCCTCGCCCGCGCGCGTCAAAATGGTTTTCATTTCGTGCGGGGTCAGGTTTTGCGCATCGTCCACAATCATATATTGCCCGGGCAGGGAGCGGCCGCGCATGTGCGTGACGGAAGCGATTTCAATTTTTCCGCTGTCCAGCAGGTAATGGGCTTTTTCTTCGCCTTCGTCGGGGTTTTTACGGTCTGCCAGGAAGGCCAGGTTGTCGTAAATGGCCCCCATCCAGGCTTCCAGTTTTTCCTCTTTGGTGCCGGGCAGGAAGCCCAAATCTTTGCCCACGGGCACGATGGAGCGGCACACCACCATGCGGCGGTAAGCATTTTCATCCATGGTGCGCTGCAGGCCGGTGGCCAGCGTAATCAGGGTTTTACCCGTGCCGGCGGTGCCCACCAGAGTGACGATATCCAGGCTGTCGTCCAGCAAAAGCTCCATGGCAAAGCGCTGTTCTTTGTTTAAAGGCTTGATGCCCCAGGCCACCGGTTCCTGGGCGGAAAGCGGTTTTAAAATGTTTTCACCGTTGTTGGCCACGCGGCCGATGGCGGATTTTTTGCTGCCGTCATTGGCTTTTAAAATTAAAAACTGATTGGGAAAATAAAGCCCTTTTTCCAGCGGAAGTTTTTTGTTTTGGTAAAAAGCGTCAATCTGCGCCGGGTCCACCTCCGCTTCCGCCACGCCGGTGTACAGCTCGTCATATTTCACCTTGTCCGACGTATAGTCCTGTGCGTTAAGCCCCAGCGCTTCGGCCTTTAGGCGCATATTGATGTCTTTGGTCACCACGAACACGGGGCTTTGGTTTTTATTGTAGGAACCCTCTTTTCTGTCCATGGTGTAGGCGATGTTTAAAATGGAATTGTCGGATGTGTTCAAGGACCAAATCTGCGGCAGGATATTGGGGTTGTCCAACTTAATTTTCAGCGTGCCGCCATTGGGCAGCCCGACCCCTTCGTTTAGGCGGCCTTTTTTGCGCAGTTCGTCCAGCTCGCGCGATACCATGCGGGCATTTTTGCCGCGGGTGTCGCCTTCGCTTTTGAATTTGTCCAGCTCTTCAATGACAACCATCGGGATGACGACGTCATTGTCTTCAAACGCATAAATGGAATTTACGTCGTGCAGCAGGACGTTGGTGTCCAAAATAAAAGTTTTTTTCATATTTTCACCTCGGGCCGTCGTAATGGCGGGTTATTTATAGTATAAGGTTTACGCGGTGTTTAATCAAGTGCTTTTTTAGGCGGTATACGGTGCAAAAAGCGCGATTAATTGCTATAACATATATATGAAATATCTTTGCATCCACGGACACTTTTACCAACCCCCGCGCGAAAACGCCTGGCTGGAAGAAATAGAAACCCAGGACAGCGCGGCTCCATATCATGACTGGAATGAGCGCATCTGCGCCGAATGTTACGGGCCCAACGCGTTGGCCCGGGTACTCAATGCCAAAGGGGAACTGACCGATTTGGTGGACAATTACGCCCATATCAGCTTTAACTTCGGGCCGACTTTGCTGTCCTGGATGCAGGCACATGCGCCGCGGGTGTACCGGGCCGTATTGGATTCGGATAAACAGAGTATGGAAAATTTTGGCGGGCACGGTTCGGCCATTGCGCAGGTCTATAACCATATGATTATGCCGCTGGCCAACGCGCGCGACAAAGAAACCCAAGTCAAATGGGGGCTGGCCGATTTTAAGGCGCGTTTCGGCCGCGAACCCGAAGCCATGTGGCTGGCCGAAACCGCCTGCGACACGCCCACGCTGGAAGTGTTGGCGGAGCACGGCATGAAATACGTCATTTTGGCCCCGGGGCAGTGTGCGCGCGTGCGCAAAATCGGGGAGAAAAACTGGACGGATACTTCCGGCGCGAAGGTGGATCCGAAGCGCGCATACCTGTGTAATTTGCCTTCCGGCAAAAAAATCGCTTTGTTTTTTTATGACGGACCCATATCGCAGGGAATAGCCTTTTCGGATACGCTCAAAAGCGGCGAAAATTTTGCCCGTCGTCTTTTAAGCACGTACGGCAATTCCAATGAAGCGCAACTGATGCATATCGCCACGGACGGCGAGACCTACGGCCATCACCAAAAATTTGCCGATATGGCGCTGGCTTACTGTCTTAAATACGTGCAGGGTCTGCCGGATGTGCATTTGACGGTGTACGGTGAATTTTTGGAGAAATTCCCGCCGCAGTATGAAGCGCAGATTTTTGAAAATTCGTCCTGGAGCTGTTTCCACGGCGTGGAGCGGTGGCGGGCCGACTGCGGCTGCAATTCCGGCGGTCATCCGGGCTGGAACCAAAAATGGCGCGCGCCGCTGCGCAAAGCGCTGGATTTTATCCGCGATGAAATGGCCAAAGATTTTGACGCCCGCGGACGGGAATATTTCAAAGACCCGTGGGCCGCGCGCAATGATTATATAGAACTCATTTTAGACCGCGGCTTGGACGCACAGCATAAATTCTTTCTGCGCCACGCCACGGAAACGGCTTGGCGCAACCGCAGCACCGCGCTGATGCTTTTGGAAATGCAGCGCAACGCCATGCTGATGTATACCAGCTGCGGATGGTTTTTTGACGAAATCAGCGGTATAGAGACCGTGCAGATTTTGCAGTATGCGGCCCGCGCGTTGGAATTTAAACGTAAAACGGGCGGCGCGGACATAGAAGCGGAATTTGTGCGTATGTTGCAGGCGGCGCCCAGCAATATCAAAGATTTAAAAAACGGAGCGGGAGTGTATGAGCGTTTTGTTAAACCCTCCGCCATGCCGGCCACCAAAGTGGCCGTGCAGCAGGTGCTGCAGGATTTGCCGGGAGAAGAAGACGCCCCTTCCGGCGCGTATGTGTGCGATGTAACGGATTACCGCTGCGAGCGCGTACACGAACAGGGCGGCCATTTGTGTTACGGAACCATGAAACTCAAAAACCGCGTGACGCTGGAAGAAGACGAAGTGGCTTTTGCCGTGTGCCAAAGCCATGATACGCGTTTGACTTGCGGCGCCTGCCGCGTTCGGGACATCAATATACAGGAAGCTTTTGCCGCGCTGACGCAGGGTGTAAAAAAAGGCGGTTTTGACGCGGCGCATGCGGAAATA
The DNA here is from genome assembly GCA_944324695.1 of uncultured Elusimicrobiales bacterium. Taxonomy (GTDB): domain Bacteria; phylum Elusimicrobiota; class Elusimicrobia; order Elusimicrobiales; family Elusimicrobiaceae; genus Avelusimicrobium. Next base: position 27,106 of record CALUXH010000031.1, read on the forward strand.
AGCAAACGGTTTAAAGATATTTATCCGTTTACGTCTTTGTTTAAGGACGCCCAGCGGCGCGTGATAGACCATGTGCTGGAAATCATTTCCCAAAAAACGGATGAAGAATTTACGCGCATTTTTGAACAGCAGTATCCCGCCGTGCGCGGACTCAAATACATCGGGGCCCCGCTGCCGCAGGCTTTTACCACGGTGGCGGATTTTGTGCTGACCGGAGATATTAAGGCCGAGCTGGCGCGCGACCCGGTGGACATCAATGCGCTGGAAGAACTTATGGACGACGTGCGTACGCTGGGGTTGCAAACGGATAAGGTGCAGGTTAACGCCTCCGCCGGGGAAAAACTGATGCAGTATGTGCGGGACTTCTGCCAAGACCCGGCTTCGTTGCCGGCAGCCGTAAAAACCGTGGAGTTTTTAAACTATATGGAAATCTTCGGTTTTACGCCGGATACTTCCCAGGCCCAGCAACAAGTGTTTAAAGCCTTGCAGAGCCTGCCCGCACAGGAGCGTGGAAAAAGCATTTTGACCGCGCTGGCGCGCAAGTTAAAAATTGCCATTTAGACAAATAAGATGTCATTTTGAAAAGACCCCGTGTTTTACGCGGGGTTTTTGTCATTGGCCGGGAAAGGCATTTACAAACTGTATTGTAAAATCAGGGAAGGCGTCGACGTACTGTATGGTAAAGTCCGCAAAAGCGTCCACCATTTGCCATTTGCCGCAGGAATCGGCAAAAGCGGGCACTTTCTGTACGCGCAAATCCG
>CALUXH010000032.1 GCA_944324695.1 uncultured Elusimicrobiales bacterium
TGCAAATGGGTATTTACGCCGTGGGCGCGCGCCGCGCGTGGAATATGCAAAAAGGCAAAGCGACGTTTTATTTTACGGCGTTTGACAAACAGGTCAGCGCGCCGTTTGAAGCGTTTGACGAAAAAGCCATTTTGGCCAAATTTATAGAAGTGGGCGAGAAAATAGAAGCCGGCCTTTTTGAACCGGATGTTTCCCATTGCAAAGACTGCGCGTTTCGCAACCGCTGTGACAAATCCTCCTGCCCGGACCCCGAGCCTTCCGCGCCCGATTTCAGCGGCAACACCCCTGCCTGATTATTTTTTTCTTGCATTGCTTGGCACAAGGTATTTTAAAAGGCCTTGCATTGTTTTTTTTTTTTGATAAATTTTGTGTATGAACAAAATTTATCAAAAAATGTATCTGAAAGAAAAAAACCCCGCTAAAAGCGTTTTAGACAGGTTTATGAATACCGTCATTCTGAGAAGCCGTAACTCAGAATCTCATCCGCTTTCTTTTAAACGTGCCGGCTTTACACTGATAGAGCTTTTAGTGGTGGTACTGATTATTGGCATATTAGCCGCCATTGCTCTGCCGCAGTATGAGCGTGCCGTCATGCGCAGCCGCGTGGCGGAGATATTGGTGACCATGCGTTCCGTTATGCCTGCCATGGAAGAATATTGTCTGGCCAATCCTGATGGAGAAATGAACTTTTCCTCTCTTTCCGTGTCTTATGAAACACAAAAACGAGATAACACAGCGGAATTTTTAATTACCGCTTCCGGATATGGCTATGTGATTATGGGAAATATTGGTAGGGGGATAAATTGTTCTTCGTATTTAAACAATATGTCTGGTTTGGGTTTTATGGGGGTATTGTTGACGAAACCTTTTGAGGGAGATATAGAAAGCATGACAGAAACCGATAAAGATTTGGTTTTGCTGATTAGAGTATCTAGGGATGGTGCCAAAATATGCGTGTCCATTAGAAAAAATGCCTGCCGGGAGGCAGGATTAACCGAAGGTGTAATATAATTTAAAAATATTTTCCGAAAATTAAAAATCCCCGAATGTTCGGGGATTTTTAATTTTCGTTTATTTAACAAGCCCTTTCTTTTTCAGTTCGGCGCGTACCGCATCCATATCGGCGGGGATAACGTCGGGTTTGCTGACGGACTTTAAGGCGCTGTCAATGTCTTTTAGGCCGTTTCCGCCCACCACCAAGACTACGGTTTCGTCGCGCTCTATTTTGCCTTCCGCCGCCAGCTTTTTCAACGCGGCATAGACGGCGGCCCCGGCTGGCTCGGCAAAAATATTGGCTTTGCGCGCCAATTCCGGGATAGCCCGGATAATTTCTTCATCCGTTACGGTCATGGCAAATCCGCCCGATTCTTCCAGCGCCTGCAGGGCCAGCTGCGCGTCGCGCGGATAATTGACCAGAATGCTGTCCGCCACCGTGTGGGCCTGCACCGCGCTGACTTCCGTTTTGCTCTCAAAAGCGTTCTTAATGGCGGCGCTGCCGGCGGCCTGTACGGCTATCATCTGCGGCATACGCTCAATAATGCCCAGTTTGTTAAAATCCACAAACCCTTTCCACAGACCGCTCAAAATAGTGCCGTCCCCCGCCGCGACGATGACTTTGTCCGGCGCTTCCCATTCCAGCTGCTCACAGATTTCAAAAGCGCAGGTTTTTTTGCCTTCGCGCGTATAGGGGTTAAAGCCCGCCGCGCGGGAATACCAGCCGTTTTCTTCCACGGCTTTGCGGCAGAGGTCAAAGGCATTGTCATAGCTGCCTTCTACGGTAATTACCTCCGCTCCGTATACCAAAAGCTGTACCAGTTTCGGCTCCGGTACAAAAGTCGGCGTAAAGATGACTGATTTCATGGGCAGGCTGGCCGTCAGGCAGGCCAGCGAGTCGCTGGCGTTGCCGGTGGAAGCGTCGGCGATGATTTCTTTGTCCAGTTCCAGCGCGCGGGCCACGGCCACGGCACTGCCGCGGTCTTTGATGGAGCCGGTGGGATTGCGTCCTTCGTCTTTAATAAACAGGTGGGAAATTTCCAGTTCGTGCGCCAGCTCCTTGCAGTGGTACATCGGCGTCCAGCCTACATGCACATGGGGCACTTTGTCATGGTCGTTTATGGGCAGCAGGTCCATATACCGCCACATGTCAAAGTGCGTATTGTCTTTTAATTTGCCGATGCTGAACCGGCGGGAAATCAGTTTATAGTCGTAGTTGACCTCCAGGTTGCCCCCGCAGGCCGTACAGACGAAATCCGTTTCGCTGGTTTTATGTTCTTTGCCGCAGTTGATGCACTGCAAGTTCAGAATTTTTTTCATATTTTTATGCCGCTTTTATGGGTTTTTGAATCAAAAACAGACTGATAAAAATAAGCACCAGTCCCAACAGTTCGTTGCCGCCGGGCATGCGCCCGAAAGCAATCATGTCGCTGGCCATGGCCACTACCGGGGTGAAATAGGTCACCGACGCCATGCGCGTGGCGCCCCAGCGTCGGATTAACGCCACCATCAGCAGGAAGGCCACCGCGGAAGAAAACACGCCCGCACTGGCGATAGACAGCACCACCTTGGCGCTGAAGGCGGAAGCGGGCGGTACTGGTTCTAATATCAGTGAAACCACCAACAGCACCACGGCGGAGAATAAATATTGGTGGAACGTATTGGCTTCCGGCGCGACGGAATGGTTGTCCACCATAATTTTTTTGGTGATGACGTTGCCTAAACTGTAAGACCACGCCATCAGCAGGAAGGCAAAGCAGCCGTACAATACATTGGGATCGGAACCGAGTTGCAGAGACGGCCACATAATGATCAGCAGCCCGCCCAAACCGATTAATACGCCCGCCGCGCGCCGCCAGGTAAAGCGGTCCACGCCTTTGAGCAGCACCGCGCCGGCGATGAACGACCACAGCGGCACCGTGCCGTTAAAAATGCCGCCGATTGTCGGCGCGACGAAACGCTGCCCCCACGAAATAGCCGCAAACGGAAACAAAATGAGCAGAAAGCCGATAGTCCAGGGCCGCCAGAGTTCTTTGACGGGGCAGCGCAGGTTTTTGCGTTGCACGCCGTACAGAATAATAAAGAAAACCAAACCCGCCAGCACGCGGAAAAACGTGCCCCAATACGGCGGCAAAACGGTAACAATGTTTTTGGTGGCCAAAAAAGCCGTTCCCCAGCACAGGGCCAGACAAAACGCCAACAGGTAACTCATATTTTTCCTCCAAAACTCCTTTTTTTCATTATATAAAATACGTTTTTATTTCAGTTTAGTGCAGGTGCCAGTACCAGCCGAAAATTGCCAGCCCCAAAAGCAGGCGGTAAATCACAAAGACATTAAAACTGTGCGTCTTAATATATTTCATCAGCCCGCCGATAACCAACAGCGCGCCCAAAAACGCGCTGACAAATCCCCAAACAAGCGGCGCGTTGATATCCGCCGGCGAAAGATGGGCCAGCTCCAGCGCCGCCGCACCGCCGATGACGGGGGCGGAGAGCAAAAAGGATATGCGCGCGCTCTGACTGCGCGAAAAACCCAGAAACAACGCCGCCGTAATGGTAATTCCGCTGCGCGATACGCCGGGCATCAGCGCCAGCGCCTGCGCACAGCCGATAATCAGCAGATTTTTCAGGTTGATATTTGCCTGTCCCGCCGGGTCGGCTTTGCGGTCTGCCAGCCATAAAATGACGGCAAACACCATTAGGCAGGCCGCTATGCTCAGCGGGTTTCTAAACACCGTTTCCACCCAGTCTTGGCAGAGCACGCCTGCCAAGCCCGCAGGCACGGTGGCCAACGCCAGCAGCCACAGCGTTTGCCCTTCCCGGCTTTTGGGGCGGGTCAGTCCGTCTTTGATAATGGCGAACCAGTCTTTGGCAAAGTATAACAGCACGGCCAACAGCGTGGCCAAATGCAGCATGACGTCAAAAGAAACGCCTTGGTATTGCGCCCCGCGGAAAAAAGGCAGCAGCACCAAATGCGCGGAGCTGGAAATGGGCAGGAATTCGCCCAATGCCTGCAAAAGCCCTAAAATGACCGCATCCAGAACCGTCATTTGTTTTCCGCCTGAATAAATTTGGGAGCCTGCGGGTCGGTCATGTCAAATACGGCGGCCATACCCGATTCAAAGGGGGTGTATTCTTCACGCAAAATCCCCGCGGCTATGCTGCAGTTGGGGTTGTGTCCCACCAGCATGACGCAGTCGGCTTTTTGCAGCTGTTGTTTGGCAAATTCTATCAGCCCCTTGGCGCTCAAACGGCCGTCCAGTTCTTCGGCCGTTTGGGGGGCAATGCCCAAAATGTCGCCTGCGGTTTGTGCCGTTTGGCGGGCGCGCAACAGCGGGCTGCATAGAAGCATATCGGGTTTATAGCCTGCTTTTTGCAGGGCGCGGGCCGTAGCGGCCGCTTTGTCTTTTCCGGCGGGAGTTAATGCTCTTTGCGCATCCGTTTCGGCGTAAGGTTCCGCCTGGCCGTGGCGCATTAAAATCAAAATTTTCATATATATGTCCGTGGGCGCAAAAAACGCGTCAAAAATGCAATAATATGTATAACTTATTTAATAGCATAGCATTTATGAGGGTTTTTTACGCGCCTTTTCGGGCTTTGGAAACACAATTTACCGCCTATACCGCCGGTTTAAAAACCGGTCCGGGCCGGCGCGTGCTGGTGCTTTGCCCTTCGGGCCGCGCCGCCGCGCGCCTGCGCCGTCTGCTGGCGGAAAGAACGGGCCTGGTGAGCAATGTGTTTTTTATTACGTTTTCCCAGCTTTTTGCGCGGCTGGACGCGCAGAACCCCGCCCCGCGCGCGCCGCTTTTGCCCGGGGACAATCTGCACGATTATCTGCTTAAAAATTTATTGCTGACTCCGGGGCTGGACCGGTATAAACCCAGCCGCGGTTTTTCGCGCGCCCTGCGCGCATCCCTGCGCGATTTGGCCGACTCGCTGGCCGACCCCGACGTGCTGGAAGAGCACTTGCAAACCACTTCCGATCCCGTGCTGGAAGCGCAAATGCCGCATTTGCTGTGGCTGGTGAAAATATACCGCGCATATTTGCAACAAATGGACGAAGTGCCCGGTTACCGTTCTTACCGTCAGTATTTTCAGGACGCGCTGGAAGAAGCGTCCAACAGTCCGTGGCTGAAAAGTTTTGCGGAAATTTTGGTGTACGGATTTTATGAACTGACGGGCCGCCAGCTGGAACTGTTTGACCTGTTGCGCGCGCATTATCCGATGACGGTGTTTTGGCCGTATGCCAAACATCCCGCTTTTGCGTTCGGGCGTAAATTTTTTGAGGCTAATATTTTGGGCGCGTCCGGCGGCGCGGAAGAAGGGGCGGACAATTGGGCCGCTTTGGCCGGCGGGGACGCGCTGAAAAATCTGTTTTCGCCCCAGGCTGCTTCCTCCGCGCCGCAAGGCGTGCGTTTTGTGTCCGCGCCCGACCCGGAAGGGGAAGTGTTTTTTGCCGTTAAGGAAATGTTGCGCCTGCACGAAGAACAAGGCCTGCCTTATGCAGACATGGCGCTGACGGCGCGCTCTTTGGAGCCTTACAAAACCCTGCTGCCCTCCGCCTGCGCGCAAAACGGCGTGCCGCTTAACGCCTCTTTTTCTTTTGGCTTTTCTTCGCGTCCGCTGGGCGTGTTTATCACCAATTTATTTTCGCTGTGCCGCGGCGGCTTTGACCGCGAAGACGTGCGGGCCGTGGTCGCTTCGCCTTATTTTAAACGGAAAAACCAGTGGCGTTATTTAATAGACCAGTGCCTGGCCAAACGAGATTTTGCACAATGGGCGGATTTGGTGCGGCCTTCCCTGCCGGCCTATGACCCCGCTTTTTTGCCGTGGCTGGAGGAGGTCAAACGGCGGCTGGAATTTTTGGAACGCGCGGCGGACTGGACCGCGCTTTTGCAGGCCGCGCGGGAATTTTTGCGGGAAAACGTAAATACGGATATTTTTGATACGGGAGAACAGACCGTATGGAACGCATTGGCTAATGTATTAAACGGTTTTGCGCGTTACGGCGCGGTACAGCCCCGCGCGCGGGCCGGTGAATTTTTAGATGAGTTGTTTTCCGCCCTGCAGGACGTGCGGCTTGCGCAGGGGGAGAGTATGTCCGCCGGCGTAACAGCGGCGGACGCGCAGGCTTTGCGCGGGCAGGGCTTTAAAGCCGTGTTTGTGCTGGGGCTGAACGAGAAAAGTTTTCCGCAGGCCATTCATGAAGATCCCGTCTTAAAAGATTATTACCGCCGCGTTTTGCGCGACCAGCTGGGTTTTTGGATTAACCAAAAAATGGAACGCTTTGACGAAGAGCGGTTGCTTTTTTTCTGCGCGCTGGAAGCGGCGGAAGAAAAACTGTATCTGTCTTTTTTGCGTTCGGACGCGGAAGGCAAGCCGCTGGTGCCGTCTGGTTATTTGGTCGAATTTGCGCGCGCGGCGCAGACGGATTTAAATTCTTCCGTCGTTACGCGCGTGAGCGGGCGGGCGGCGGAACGCCTAAAAGAAGCGGACGAAAAATTTTTGACGGAAAAAGAACTGTCCCTGTTGCTTGCCGCCGAAGGGGCGGATGAAAAAGACTATCAGGCGGCGGGATTATGGGACGAAGCGCACCGCGAGTCCCTGGCGGCGGCGCGGCAGATTGCGTCCGCCGGCACGCTGACGGCGCGCGACGGCGCGGTAAACGGCGGCGCGGAAATTTTTTCCGTGCAAAATACGGCGGGATTTTCGCCTTCGGCTTTGCAGGATTTGGCGCGCTGTCCTATGAAATATTTTTTGGCCAAAGGAGTGGGCCTGAAAGAGCCCGACGAAATCCTCTCCCGTGACGCTCTGGCGCCGGACGCGCGCGGACGGGCTTATCACCAAATTTTGATGGATTATTACGCACAGCTTTATCAAGAAGGGCTGGCGGGGCGGCTGTTTCCGTCCGCCCTGCAGGAACGGCTGGAGCGGGCCGTCAATAAAAACTATGACAGGAAAAGTTATAAACAATTTGGCATTTATCCCGTGATTTGGGAACTGATTTTGCAGGATATATATGACAAATTGGCCGATTTTGTCGTGAAAGACGCGGAACATTTGGACGGCTTTGTGCCGGCGGTGTTTGAAACGCTGTTTGAAAAAATCTATGCGCCTTCGCCGCAGTTGCAAATGAAACTTAAAGGCATTGTGGACCGCATAGACGTCAACGCGGCAAATAAAACTTTCCGCGTGCTGGATTATAAATCGGGCCGCCACGGCGGCAAAGATTTGGCGGCGGATATGTTTAAAAAAGTGATTTTGCAGCCGTTTATTTATTTGATTTTGACCAAAGATACGCCGCAGACGCAGGGTCTTGCGCCGGACGGCGCGGCTTTGCTCAACATTAACAAAGGCTATGACCGGCAGGAACTGACGGCCGAAGGATTTGAAGCCGTGCGCCCGCGCGCGGAGGAATTTTTAACGCTGTTGATGAATCTGATAAAAGAGGGCTCTTTCTTTGTCAGCCCCGGGGAACACTGCCAGTACTGCCCGTATGCGGCCGTCTGCCGCAAAGACGCTTACCGCACCTTGCTTCGCGCCAAACACGCGCCGGCGGCGCGAAAATTGCAGGAGGCCAAACAATGAGTTTGCAGGAAGACCGCTTTCGCGTGCGCACGCGTTTAAACGTCAATATGGTGGTGGAGGCCGGCGCGGGCACCGGCAAGACGACCCTGCTGATTGACCGTCTGTGCTTTGCCCTGCTGGCGCAGGGGGTGAGCGCGCCGCGGTTGGTGGCGCTGACGTTTACCGAAAAAGCCGCCGCCGAAATCAAAACCCGCCTGATTTTTAAGCTACAGGCCGTCCTGCGCGCCGCGCGCGAAGGGGCGGAAGAGAGCACCCTGCAGGTGCTGCGGGAACATTTTGCCGTGCCTCTGCCGGAAATTATTTCCCGCGCCGAGGCCGCGCTGTCCCAGCTGGACCGCAGCCAAATAGGCACCATCCACGGTTTCTGCGCTGATATTTTACGCATGTATCCGCTGGAGGCGGGCCTGACCCCGGGTGCGGAAATAGACAAAGGGCCGCGCGCACAGGCCATTTTTGAAACGGAGTGGAACCGCTTTTTGGACCGCGAACTGGGCGAAACCGCGCCGCGCGCGGCGCAGTGGAAGCAGGTGCTGCCCCGCATACCGCTGGCCGATTTGCGTGCCTGCGCCGAAGAAATGTGCGGCGGCAAAACGGGTGCGTATGATTATTTTGCGCAGAAAGATTTGCTGGCGCGCGTCTGTGAAGAGCGCGCCGTGCGCGCGCGGCAAATGGCGGAGGAATTTTCCGCCGGGAAAAGAGCCCCGCGCGTGATAGAAAAAGCGCTTTTCCAGGCGGCATCTCGCTTTGAAAACGCCTCCGCGTGGCTGCGCACGGGCGCGGCGCCGCAGACGCAGGAAGAAACTATTCCCGTCAAATCCGTTCCCAAAGACTGGGACGAAGACAGCGCCGAAGAAGCCAAAGCCCTGTGCCGCTTCGCTGCGCAGGCCGATCCCGCCGTACAGCAACTGGTGCTGAAAGCCTATGATTTGCTTGCGGATCCGGTGCAAACCGTTCGCGCGCGTTATACGCAGGAAGGCATTTTGAGTTTTGACGATTTAATCGTCAAAACGCGCGATTTGCTGAAAAACAATTTGCTGGTGCGGCGGTATTTGCAAGAAGAATACGACGCGCTGTATATTGACGAGTTCCAGGACACCGACCCGGTGCAAGGCGAGTTGCTGCTTTTTCTGGCCGAACAAAAAGGCGGCGGCGCCACGGACTGGCGCGAAGTCAAACTGCAGCCGGGCAAGCTGTTTGTAGTAGGTGACCCCAAGCAGTCCATATACCGTTTCCGCGGGGCCGACATTACGGCCTATGAACTGTTTACTGATTTGATTTTAAAACAGGGCGGGGAAAAGGCTTACCTGCGCCGAAACTTCCGCAGCGAAAAAGAAATCATCGCCCTGGCCAACGGCGTGTGCTCGGCCGTTATGAAGGAAAAACCGTCCTTCCAGCCCGCCTATGAGCCGATTTTTACGGAAAAAACGGACGCATACGGCGCGGCGGAAATGGCGTTGGTCTGCGCCAGGGAAGAAAAAATTTCCGCCGATGATTACCGCCATAACCAGGGGCGTTTTATCGCGCGCTGGGTGCGGGAAAACGTGGGCAAAATGACGTTGCGCGACGGCCGCAAACTGCAATATAAAGACATTGCCCTTTTGACGCGCGCCGCCACTACGCTTGGCCCGTATGCCGACGCCCTGCGGCGCGAAGGGGTGCCTTTTTCATTGGAAGAAGACCGCGATTTTTACCGCCGGCAGGAAATCTCCGATTTTTTAAATTTTCTGCGCGCCGCCGACGACCCTCGCAACCGCATTGCGCTGGCAGGCGTGTTGCGCAGCCCGCTGGGGGCTCTGACCGACGAGGAACTGTACCGCCTGGCCCGCGCCGGCGAACTGAACTGGCGCGCCGATACGCAGGAGCCCAAAGCACGGCGCGTGTTTGCCCTGCTGAAAAATTTCGCCGCGCGCGCGGGGCGGGAGCCGTTGCGCGATTTGTTGCGCGGCCTGTTAAACGAAACTTTTTTGGCCGAGGCCTGCGCCGCCGCTTACGACGGGGAGCGCAGCATGGCCAATTTGCAGAAACTGGTGTCTTTGGCCGAAGGGTATTCCTTACAAACGCCTTCCACGCTGGGGCAGTTTCTCTCCCGCGTGCAGGAAATGATGGAACAGGAATTGGGCCGCCTGACCGCTCTGCCGGAAGGAGAAGCGCTGAATGCGGTCAGCGTGATGACGGTGCATAAATCCAAAGGGCTGGAATTCCCCGTCGTGATTTTGGCCGACATATCCAAAAAAGAAAGCGCCGCCGCGGCCAAACGGCCCGCGCATTTGTATTCCTGGCGTGATGACCTGCACGGTTTCCGCGTCGGCCCGTACGCCGATATCAACCTGGCCTGGCTGGAAGAAGAACAAAAAGAACACGGACGCTGTGAAGAAGTGCGCGTTTTGTACGTAGCGTTAACGCGCGCGCGGGAAAAACTGCTGGTGGTGGGCAACGAAGACAGCGATCGCCGCACCATGGCCGAAATGTTTGGACGGGCGGGATTTTTCCCGTTGGAGGGGGAACGTCCTGATGTTTTGGCAGAGCAGGGGGAACTGCGCCTGACTTATGTGCCGTACCAAAAGCCGGAAGAATTTATTTACACGCACAGCCCCGCCCCGGCGGTACGGAGAAAAGACAAAGATTTGCCTTCCTGGCGCAAAGCGTATGCGGCGCGTATGGCAGAGTATCGGAAATGGCGGGAAGAGAAACCTCCTCTCTCCCCGTCCGCTATGGCGGGAGAAGAAACTGAAAACCGCCGGGCGGCGGATTTGGGTACGCTGGTGCATGCGGCGCTGGCCTGTTATTGGCGGGGGGAGGAGAATTTGTCCGTTTGCCTGGCGCGTGCCGTGCGGGAAACGGATTTGCCGGAATATGAAACCGCCGCGCGGGAAATATTGGACGTGTTTTTTGCTTCGGACGCATTTGCGCGCCTGCGCGCTATGCGGGTGCTGGACGCGGAAATCCCTTTTTCCCGTCAGATGCCGCAGGGCGTGATCAGCGGCGTGGTGGATTTGTTGCTGCGTGACAAAGACGGCACGGTATGGGTGGCGGATTTTAAAACGGACCTCGCCGACGATCCCGCCCAAACCGCCGAAAAATACCGCCCGCAGCTGCAGGCATATGTGCAGGCGGTGCGGCAAATGTATCCGCAAAATACGGTGCGCGGCGCGGTGGTGCTGGTGCGCGCGGGGCGGTGGCTGGAATTGGGCTGAAGCGGGCGCGGCGGCTAAATTGGTAAAATTTAAGAAACCCTTTTGGAGGAAGATATGTTTGACAAACTCGGACAGCTGAAAGATTTATGGCAGTTAAAAAACCAAATTCAGGAAATTAAAAAACGCCTGGACAATATGGTCATTAAGGTGGACAGCCCCCATCACGTATTTGAAATTACGGTGTCGGGTTCTCAGGAAGTCAAAGAAGTGGCCGTATCGGAACTGGTGAATAATTTTTCGCGCGAACAACTGGCCGAAGAACTGAAAACCGTTATCAATAAAGCCGTGCGCGACAGCCAGGGCATGGCCGCCCAGGCCATGGGTGGTATGGCGGGCATGGCGGACTCTTTGCCCAAAGCCTGAGCGATATGTCTTTTACGCCGCTTGTCCTTTCCGGTAAAACGGCCCCGCGCCTGGGGCTGGGCACCTGGGCTTTGGGCGGCGGAAAAGACTGGGGTCCGGCGGATGTGCCGGAGGCGGAAAACGCCGTGCATGCCGCGTTGGACGCGGGGATTTGCCTCATAGACACCGCCCCCGCTTACGGCTGGGGCCGCGCCGAGGAACTTTTGGCGCGCGCCTTAAAAGGTCGCCGCCAACAGGTACTGCTGGCGGACAAATGCGGCATTGTATTAAATGAGGACGGGCGGCCGGACCATGACCTGCGCCCCGAAAGCGTTTTTGCACAGTGCAACGCGTCCCTGTCCCGCCTGCAAACCGACTATTTGGATATATATTTTATACACTGGCCGGACCCGAAAGTGCCGCTTTCGGACGCGCTGGGTGCGCTGGAGCGGCTGAAAGAGCGGGGTAAAATACGCGCTTTGGGGTTGTGTAACGTAAATGCGGACCAGCTGTCCCGCGCCGCCGCACTGACGTCTGTAACGTGCGTGCAAAATCCGCTGTCTTTGCTGGATCATAAACAGAAAGAAGTGTTGGCGGTCTGTGCGGAAAAGAAAATCCCTTTCATGGCGTACGGCGCGCTGGGCGGCGGGATTTTAAGCGGCAAATACCGCCAAGAGCCCAATTTCCGCCGCGGCGATGCGCGCAGGTATTTTTATAAATATTATTTCGGAAAAGATTTTGACGGCGCGCAGGCCGTGTCCATGCGCGTAAAAGAAGCGGCCGCGCAAAAGCATTGCCCTCCGTCCGCCGCGGCTTTGGCCTGGACATTGGCCCAGGACGGCGTAAGCGGCGCGCTTTTCGGCGCGCGGAATGCGCGGCAGGTGCGGGAAAATGCCGCCGCCCTGGCCATCGGTCTGACGGAACGGGAAGCGGCGTATTTGGAATATGGAAATTGAAAAGTTTTCTTCTTATTTGGACGGTATATTGCCCGCGCTGGGCGTGAATAAAAAGCGCGAGCTTTTGCGCCTTTTATACGAAATATGCAAACGTGACGGCGCGGAGCCGTCGGTCGTGTTGCCCGCCGAAAAAGGGTTGAATTTTGAACGCGCCAAAAAAATCCTGCTGCAAAAACGATATCCGTTTTCTTTTGCCCGTGCGCCGAAAAACGCATTTTATTTGCCCAAACTGGAGTTGGACCCCGCCCTGCGGGCGGATTTAACACCCCGGCCGTTTTATCCCAAAAACATTTATGTGGAAGCTTCGGTGCAGGACAGCCCGCTGGCCGCGCGTGCGCGGCAAATGTTTCCCAAGGCCGCTTTTCACGACTGGGACGGCAAAGAAATGGTGGGGGAGAAAAATTTTTCCTGCCGCACCGAAACGCTGGTCATTCATCGCGAAAAATACGATTTTTTAAAGCCCTGTCCGTGTTCGCAGGGCAATGCGGGCTGCGGGTATAATCTGATTAATTTGGGTTTTGGCTGCCGCTTTGAATGCGAGTATTGTTTTCTGCAGCAATACCAAAATTTGCACGCGATATTACTGCCGGCCAATGTGCGGGATTTTTTGGATAAAATAGACGGGGCGAAATTCAATCAGGGGCCGTTTGACCGTCCGCGCATCGGCAGCGGGGAGTTTACCGATTCGCTGGTATTTGACGAATTGACCCGTTATACCCATGAGCTGGTGCCGTTTTTCCGCGCGCGGCCGCATTTGCAGTTTGAATTTAAAACCAAAAGCGTGTGCATAGAAGGGTTGTTGGAAGAAGGCGGCGCGGAAAACGTGGTGGTCAGTTGGTCGGTCAATGCGCCGCAGTTTATAGAACGGGTGGAACATTTTACGCCTTCTTTGGCGCAGCGGCTGGAGGCGGCCGCACGGACGGCCAAGGCGGGGTACCGGCTGGGCTTTCATTTTGACCCCGTGGTGCCGTTTGACGGTTGGAAGGAGGCCTACGCCCAGGCGGCGGAGCAAATAGCCCAAAGTGTGCCTGCAGACAAGGTGGCGTGGATCAGCGTGGGGCTTTTGCGCTTTTCGCGCGAACTTAAAAAAGCGGTGGAGAACCGCTTTGCGGACAATACGATTTTGGACGGGGAATTTCTGTTGGATTTTGACGGAAAAATGCGTTACCCCGAAGAAATGCGCCGCGGCGCGTATGCTTATTTTGTGCCGCTTTTGCAAAGGCTGTTCCCCAAAACGGTGGTGTATGTGTGTATGGAAAAGGCAAACATTTGTCCGTGTACGCCAAATAAATAAAACTCCCCGGGCTGAAGCCCGGGGGATTTAGATTGCGCTGATAAAAAATCCCCGGCATGTCCGGGGATTTTGCATTAAAACAAATAAGGAGTAATCAGAAAGGAAAGCATAGTGCCTACAGAGTAACTGGTTACATTGACCGTCACGCTTAAAGCCGCCGCGTTGCGCAGGGACAGGTGCCTGCGGTTAAAAACCCATACGAACAGGGCTTCAAATAGCAGACAAAATAACCACAGCAATGCCGTTTCCGTCACAAAATTGCCCAATACCTGCCATGTCAGCGGTATGGTAATTAAATTGGCGGCAATTACGGCATAAATCACGCGGTAACTTTTGTCCGTGTATGTTAAATAGGCAAAGGCCGCCAGTGCTTCCGTCAGCAAAATAATCAGCAGCGAAAGCCACCCGTCTGCCCGGGAGAGCGCATTTAAGGGGCGGGGAGTCTTGGCGGGTTGTACTAACAAATCCGCCTCCCGGACGGTAACCGTAAAGGATTCCCGCAGTTTTCTACAGGAAGGGAAAACATTGCTTCGGCGTTTGACGCCGTCTGCAAAATCAATGGCGAGCTGCTGGTACGGGCTGTACTGGTATGCGATGGAAAAACAGTCTTTGTCCGAACAGTAGAGTTTTTGCAATCCATATTTGCCCAAAGCGGTGCTTTGCAGGCACTGGTTGTCATCACACTGGATTTGTTCGCTGGTATCCGGCAGTATGGCGGGGGTTTGCTCCGTTTGGTAAACAAACTCAAAATCCATTTCGGGTTTGGGGAAGATGCCGCTCCACAGCGGGGCGGCAGAAACGGCCAATAAAAAAAGAAGCAAGCATTTTCTCATAATTTTCATCCCGTATTTTATATTTTGTATTATAACATTATACGAAGACAAGAGGGGGCGTGTATGGTTTTTAGCAAAAAACAGCTGGAACGTTATGCCGACGTGATGGTTTGGGCGATGGAAGAATCCCGTCGCGGCGGGAAATTTTCCAAGTATGATACGGTGCTGTTACGTTATGATGGAGCTGCGGCTCCGCTGGCCCGTGCCGTTTATGAGCGTTTGCTGCAAAAACGCTATCATGCCGTGTCGCGCGTGAACGCGGCGGAGGATTTTGCGCGTTCTTTCTATACTTTGGCGGATGATAAACAGCTTGATTATGTGGCGGCCGGGGAAAAAGAGTTTCAGGCCGGGCTTAACGGATTGATTTCCCTGCGTGCCCCGACGGATTTGACCGCGCTGAAAAGCGTTAATCCCACCCGTATTGCCCGTGCGGCGGTGGCGCGCAAAGGCCTGCGCGAAATTTTGGATAACGCGGAACAGGCGGGAGCGTTCTCTTGGACTTTGTGCAACTATCCCACGAAAGACCTGGCCGACCAGGCGGGGCTTTCGCTTAAAGAATATGCCGCACAGGTGGCCAGGGCCTGTTTTTTAAATGACAAAGACCCCGTGAAAAAATGGAAAGAAGTCATGTCGCAAATAGCCGATATCGGCGCATGGCTGAGCGGCCTGGAAATAGAAAAACTGCATGTAGAAAGCGCGGATATGGATTTGGAAATTCTGCTTGGTAAAAAACGCAAATTTATTTCCGGCGGCGGGAACAATATCCCGTCTTTTGAGATTTTTACCTCGCCGGACTGGCGCGGCACGCGCGGCGTGTATTATGCGGATTTGCCTTCCTACCGCAGCGGCAATTACGTCGACGGTGTGCGTTTGGAATTTAAAGAGGGGCGCGCCGTCAAAGCGACGGCGAAAAAAGGGCAGGATTTTTTACGCAAAATGCTGTCTATGGACCGCGGCGCGGCGCAGGTGGGGGAATTTTCTCTGACGGACAGGCGTTTTTCCAAAATAGACAAGTTTATGGCCGATACCCTGTTTGACGAGAATTTCGGCGGCAGACACGGCAACTGCCATTTGGCGGTGGGCGCCAGTTACGCCGATACCTTTGACGGGGATATGCGCAAGCTGGACAAAAAAACCAAAGAAAAACTGGGGTTTAACGATTCTTCCCTGCACTGGGATTTAATTAATACGCAGGCCAAAACCGTACATGCCGTGTTAAAAGGCGGAAAAACGATGCTCATCTATGAAAAAGGCCGTTTTATGCATTAATCTGGGTCTTTTAGCCTTTGCGGGATAGGCCCTATGGCCCTTGTTGGGATAAAACATATTTCTTAAACTGAAAGTGTAAGGAATTGATTCCCAAGGAGGATTTATGAAAAAATTAGCAATTTTGTTGTTGGCGGCGGCTTTTGTCCCGGCGGCGTATGCTTCTTCCGTGGAAGAGAAGGCCGTCGGCATCCAAGAAGCGCTGAATAAGGCGGCCCTACAGGCGGCCATGCAGCAGAACAGGCTGACCAAGGAACTAAATATCTTTAAAGAATTTGCTTATAAGCAGCCGTACTATAATTATGATTTTATGTTCCAGTCTCTGGACGGCGTGCGTGCGGCTTATATGGAGCTGCGGAAAAACCTGGGGACGGAGGAACGCCGGGCGCTGCGTATGGAAATGGATGAGCCGGTAAAAATTGATTCCGGAAACAACCAGATCCAGATTGTAGATTATGTGAACATGGAATTGGTTAATTTGACTCCTTCCGAACAAAAGTTGTGGCAAGAATGGGCCAATGCGATGGAAGAAGACCGCAAAGGGACTGCAACGGCCCGGCCTGCCGAGGTGAAACTGCCGGATGATTTTAGCCGCGGGATGAACAGCTTCCGTACTTTTGTAGGCGGGCTTAAGCAATGTAATGCCGACTGGGTGCTGCAGAGCATGATGGAAGCTATGGACGCTTTTAACGCCAACGTAAAAAAGAATCCCCAGACTGCCCGCGCCATGGCCAAAGAATTCGTCAAGCCCGTGCAAACCGGTTGGGGCGATACGCTGAACCCGGTGTCGTTCATTAACAACCACGCCTGCGAATTATATGGTCCCGTACAGAATGATTTGTATCGGTTCGCAGCGGATTTGCAGCGTCTAAGCCGTTAAGGAATTTGAATGCAAAAACGCCCGACATGCTGTCGGGCGTTTTTTGCGTGCTTAACTGAGTTATAATTCGTCGTGCAGCACTTTTAAAGCGGCTTTTTCTTTGGCTACCGGCAGGCATTCCTGCACGCGGTAATGCCCTCCGGCCATTTGCGAGATGGCGTCAATATCGGCGTCCGTCAGCACTTCTTTGTCATAGGTCGTGCGGAATTCATAACCGATGCCTGCGCTGCGGATTAAATCCATGGACTGCTGTATGATGGACATATTAAACTCCACCCCCGTAATCAGCGCATATTTTTCCAGCGGGGCTTTTAAGTCCATGGCGATAAAATCCACCAGTTTTTTATCTATGATTTCTTTGAGCATGTCGGGCCGCGTGCCGTTGGTGTCCAGCTTTACGGCATAGCCCATGGATTTGAGTTTACTGAGAAATTGGGGAAGGTCGTCAAACAAGGTCGGCTCTCCGCCAGAAACGACCACGCCTTCCAGCGTGCCCTGCCTGCGTTTTAAAAAAGCGTCTATTTCCTCTTCGGCAACGGGCTCGGTGAACATATGCGGATACACCAGCTCCGGGTTGTGGCAGTAGCGGCAACGGAAATTGCACCCTTGGGTAAATACCACAGCCGCCGGCCGGCCCGGAAAGTCTATGAGCGTAAATTTTAAAAGTCCGCCAATTTTCATCCGATGCCCGTCGCCAAAAAAGGGAAATTATTTACCGCAGCCGCAACCGCAGTCCACATGCATGGTTTTGCGCATGGCGAATTCTTCTTTTTTGCCTTTGTTCCAGTTCTGCACCGGGCGCAGATAACCCACTACGCGGCTGTATACTTCACATTTGGAGCCGTGCACGTCCTGCATTTCTTTTTTCAATTCCGAGATTTTGTTTTCAACGATTTTTCTTTCTTCAGCGGTCATTTTGTTACTCCCTTTTGCTTCCTGTGTCCGGCTTGCGCCTTTTGGTATTGTAGCACTTTTGGGCCCGAGCCGGACTGCTTTTCGGGCCGGCCTGTGTTCCGGCCCGAAAAGGTATTGCTTTGCAAATTATTTGCTGTAGAGTTGCTCCTCCAACAGGCGCACCTGGCGTTCCAGCTCCTGCATGCGTTCGGCTTTGCATTTGGGGCATTCGAAGTGTTCCCCTTCAATATAGCCGCATTTGGGGCAGACGCTGAACGTGGGCGTAATGGAGAAATACGGCAGCGTGTATTTTTCGCACACCGTTTTGATGAATTTCTTCATCGCTTCCAAATCTTTGATGCGCTCTCCCGTAAAAATATGCTGCACGGTTCCGCCGGTGTATTTGGACTGGATATTGCTTTGCAAGTCCA
Organism: uncultured Elusimicrobiales bacterium; assembly: GCA_944324695.1. Taxonomy (GTDB): domain Bacteria; phylum Elusimicrobiota; class Elusimicrobia; order Elusimicrobiales; family Elusimicrobiaceae; genus Avelusimicrobium. The sequence goes on from CALUXH010000032.1 coordinate 17,672, forward strand.
GCATTTCAAACACGTCATCGGTATAATTGACGGGCAGCTGCGACGAGTTGGTGTAAAAGGGCTGATGACCCTGTTTGTACAGCTCTTCGTCGGCGCAAATGATTTCGGGGTAGCGTTCTTTATCCAGTTTGGCCAGGCGGTAAGAGGTGCCTTCGGCCGGCGTGGCTTCCAGGTTGTAGTTGTTGCCGGTTTCTTCCTGGAATTTGACCAGCGTTTCACGCATAAAAGTCAGCACTTTTTCGGCAAAAGCGCGGCCCTTTTCAGTGCCGATGTCTTCGCCGATGAGGTTGACGGACGCTTCATTGAGGCCCACCAGCCCGATGGTGGAAAAGTGGTTTTTCCAGTATTCGTTGAAGCGCTGTTTGACCGTACGCAGGTAAAAACGCATGTACGGATAGAGGTTGGCGTTGGTGAAGCGCTCAATGACTTTGCGCTTGATTTCCAGGCTTTCCTTGGCCGTTTGCATGCGGTCCAGCAGGTTTTTGAAAAATTCGTCTTCGTCTTTGGATATGTATCCCAGACGCGGCAGGTTAATGGTCACCACGCCGATGGAACCCGTCAGCGGAGCCGAGCCAAACAGCCCGCCGCCTCTTTTGCGCAGCTCGCGGTTGTCAATGCGCAGACGGCAGCACATGGAGCGGGCGTCTTCGGGGTTCATGTCGGAGTTAATGAAGTTTGCAAAATACGGAATACCGTACTTGGCCGTCATTTCCCACAGCGGGGTCAGTTTGGGGTTGTCCCAGTCAAAATCCTTGGTAATATTGTACGTCGGAATCGGGAACGTAAACACGCGGCCCTTGGCGTCGCCGGCCAGCATCACCTCGCAGAAGGCGCGGTTTAACAGGTCCATTTCATTTTGGAATTCCTTGTACGTTTTGTCCATCAGCTTGCCGCCGATGATGACGGGCTGGTCTTTATAATAAGAAGGCACGTTCAGGTCCAGCGTCAGGTTCGTAAACGGAGTCTGGAAACCCACGCGGGTGGGCACGTTGACGTTGAATAAAAATTCCTGCAAGGCCTGTTTTACTTCGTCATAAGAGAGTTTGTCATAATAGATAAACGGCGCCAACAGCGTGTCAAAATTGGAAAAAGCCTGCGCGCCCGCGCTTTCGCCCTGCAACGTATAGAAAAAGTTGACCACCTGGCCCAAAGCGGTGCGGAAATGCTTGGCCGGTTTGCTTTCCGCTTTGCCGACCACTCCGGTAAATCCGCTCAGCAGCAAGTCCTGCAAATCCCAACCTACGCAATAGGCGCCCAGCAGACCCAAATCATGCAGGTGAAAATCGCCTTCGGTGTGCATGCGTTTTACTTTTTCGGGGTAAATTTTGTTCAGCCAGTAAATTTTGCTGATTTCAGAGGATATATAATTGTTCAGCCCCTGCAAAGAGTAACCCATATTGCTGTTTTCATTTACTTGCCAGTCTATTTGCTGCAGGTATTGGTCCACCAGGTCCACGTTAAACTTGGAAGAAATCTCACGGATGCGTGCATGCTGGTCGCGGTACAAAATATAAGCTTTGGCCGTTTTGTGGTAATTGGAGGTCAGCAGTACGTCTTCCACAATGTCCTGCACGTTTTCCACGTTGGGGGTCGTGTCGGAATAAAGCTGCTGGATAATGTTAATGGCTCGGATGGTCAGCTTTTTGGCAGTTTCCGCGTCAAATTCTCCGGTTACTTCGCCCGCTTTGGCGATGGCGTTGGTAATTTTTTTTGAGTCAAAAGGCTGTATCGTACCGTCCCTTTTGACGATGTGCGTAATAACTTCTGCGTTTTCCATGGTAATCTGTCCTGTGTGTTTGGTTGCCGCGCTGGCTTAACCCCGCGACAGTTTAAATTTTTGCATAAAAAAATGAAAAATGCAAATCCCCTATACAAACGGCCCGCTGTAATGGTCAAAAAATGAATTTTTCCGTCTGAGAATACCTGTCTTAAACGCAATTTTCAGGCGGAGAAAAACATCCCCGGGAACGCTTTAGATAGTAATTATTCCTATTAAAAAGTAGCATTTTTGGCGGAAGAAAAACAAGTTTTTATTTTGTTTGAAGCGGGATTTTTGGTGCTTGACCTGGCGTTGCGAAACTGGTTAAATAAAATAAAAGGGGAGGCGATTATGGACTTTTATCAAATCATGACGTTGGTGGCGGTGGTTGCTTTTGTCGTATTGGTGGTATATGCCGTAGTGACGCTGACGCAAGTGCGGCGTACGGCCGAAGCTTTGGAATACTTGGCCACGCTGACGGCTGAAAACGTGGCAAAAACGCAGAGCACGTTTGATTTGCTTAACAATGTATCGTCTTTGCTGGACAATACGTTTTATAAAACCCTGCGACTGGGCGTGGAAATTCTACATAAATACCGCGCCGGCCGGAAGAAATAATTTTTTCCTCTTTGGGCAAAGGCCGTTTTTCAGGCGGCCTTTGCCTTTGGTTATATCGTAGTACAACATGATAGAAATGTCGGGCGGGGTTACGCCCCTCCGTCCAGGCCGTGCATAAGGTCTTGTCTTTATTGAATAGAGAGAACGAAAAAGACATCCTGGGGCGGGTTCGGAGTCGACCGGCTGATAAAAAATAAAGAGGCTTTTTGCAGTTAAATAAACATAAAGCTTTGTTGGATTTATTTTCGCATTTTCTCCTTATCCCGTCTTTTCCGCGCCTGAGTTTATATGGCCGTATGAAGAGAAACCCCACTTTTTTAGATCCTTGTTTGAAAATGCCGTTTGGCGGCGCAAAATGCCATCCTCTTGCCCTGTTTTTTTTTGATATATTTTATAAGAGCAGAAAAGTTGTTGTGCCGTTTAAATGAAAGAGGAGAAAATATGAAAAAGATACTGTTTGTTTTGCTGGGAGCCTGTTTGCTGTCTTTTTTGCCTCTGCAAGCACAGCCTACAGAGGTGGTGGTTACTTCAGAAGAGCTGGATCAGGAAGCTGCCCTTCACGGCTGCCATGACTGGGTGAAGAACTGCGATATTTCTAAGTACGATTCGGCTTCCAAAGGAGTAAACGTCTTGGGAATCGAACACAGAGGGGGTATATATGATGATGGTTCCGGATACTGGTACAAAGCGACGGGTCGTCTTGCTACGCCGCTGCAAAAGGCGGTGATGGACGAAACCTTTTCGGTGTGGACTCGCCCCGCTGGAAAAGACGAAAAGTGTCCCCCTTCTAGGAAAGAACGCATCATACAGGAACTTTTGAGTGCCGGAGCGAATCCGAATGACGGTTTATATCATCCGGTGAGGAACGGAAAATATCTAAAGGTAGAATTGTTCCCGGATCCCGTGACGGGGGGACCAGAGATTGGAACCGGTACTTATCGTCTGGTAGACACGCCGTTGGGTTATGCCGCGCGCCACGGAAAATATGAAATGGCGGAGCTTCTTTTGCGAAATGGCGCCGATCCCAACTATACGTGGGAAGGATTTTGGCAAACGACGAAAGATGGCGGGGTGCGAAGTGATGACTACGCCCATTTTCCCCTGGAGCAAGTGGTTGCCAGTTCGGCAAAGACATACAATGCCGGGCAGCGTGCGAGAATGATTGCCTTGTTAAGAAAATGGGGGGCAGACGCCAATGCGGTAGATGACGCCGGAATGACCCCTTTAGCTCGTCTCATTATGTGTCACTGTGGGCAAGACTTCTCCTGTCCGCGTTTTAGTTCTTCCGATGCGCAGACTATAGGACGTGCTTTGCTGAATGCCGGAGCAAACCCCAAAGTGAAAGGGAAAAACAATCGGCCCGGGATGGGCGGAATGTCGGCACAAGAGATTGTGAAAAACTACTGTAGGTCAACAGACAAAAACATGTGGGAAGATTTGTTGAAATCTTCTAAAAGAAAATAGCCCCAAAAAACACGCCTTTTGGCGGGTTTTTACTAATTTAACAGCAAAAACGCATAGTTTAAATTCCACGCAAACAGCAGCCAAAGCAGATACGGTGTCAGCAGCCAGGCCGCGGGGCGGTTTTCCCGCCAAAACCGTTTGATCAGCCAGGCGCTCAAGAAGATGATGAGCAAGAGCAGCAGCAAGGCTGCTCCCACGGCGTGCCGGCCGAAAAAAACAGGCGTCCACAGGGCATTGGCTGCCAACTGTATGACAAACAGAATGACTGTGGGGCGGTTTTGGGCGTTTAAGCCGTTTTTGGTCATTAAAAATCCCACCACGCCCAGCAGCAGATACAGTATGCTCCAGGCCGCCCCGAACAGCCAGTCAGGCGGCGCAAAAGGCGGTTGGCGCAGTGCATGGTACCACTCCAAATTGCCGCTTACCGCGCCGGCTCCCAGCGCCGGCAGCTGACAGACAAAAAGCCAGAAAATCAATTTTATAATTTGCATAATTTGACTGTACCTTTTTAAAGCGCGCGCGGGAAGCGGAAAAATAGGACTAGAGGCAAAAGCGTATTTTCCGCGCCTAATAAAAAATGCTAAAATAATCAGAGAATATTTTTAACCGCAGCAGCGAGGCGTTATGGACACCAAACTCATTACCGAAATAACCCAGTGGCTTAAAACCACCGATTTGGCCGAATTTTGCTACGAAAAAGACCACAACTGCATTGAAATCAAAACCCGCGAAGCCCTGCCCGAACCGGCAAAATTTACCTGTCATTTGACCGCCGTTACGTCTCCCGCGCTGGGGTTTTATCAGTCCGCCGTCAAAGGCAAGAGCCTGCCTCTTAAAGAAGGCCAGTCCGTCAAAGAAGGCGACAGCCTGGGCCTGGTGGAAACTGTTTCCCAGAAGCATCCAATCACTGCTCCCGTGTCCGGCACGCTGCGCATTATTTCCGCCGAAGAAGGCAAACCCGTGGAATACGGCCAGCCGCTGTTTTTTATTGAACCGTAGAGGCCAGCCATGAGCGCAAATGTGAAAATCACCCCTTTTAAAAAAGTATTAATCGCCAACCGCGGCGAAATCGCTTTGCGCGTGATCCGCACGCTCAAAGAAATGGGCATTAAGTCCGTAGCCGTATATTCGGAAGCGGACCGCGGCAGCCTGCATGTGCGCATGGCCGATGAAGCCGTGTGCATCGGCGCGGCGCCGTCCCCGATGAGCTATTTGAATATTGACGCCGTCGTCACCGCCGCCAAAATGACCGGTGCGGACGCGGTGCACCCCGGTTACGGTTTTCTGTCCGAAAACGCCGACTTTGCCGAAGCCGTAACCAAAGCAGGCATTACCTTTATCGGCCCTACGGCCCATGCCATCAGCATGCTGGGCGTCAAAAGCACGGCGCGCGAAATCGCCGTCAAAGGCGGCGTGCCCATTACCCCGGGCTCGGACGGCGTGGTCGGCAAAAACTTCCGCGAAGTGGCCCGCAAAATCGGTTTTCCCATTATGATTAAAGCCTCTTTGGGCGGCGGCGGCAAAGGCATGCGCGCCTGTTTTGAAGAAAAAGATTTGGAACGCATGATGAAAACCGCCCAGGCCGAAGCCAAGGCCAATTTCGGAGACGACCGCGTATACTTTGAAAAACTCGTTTTAAATCCGCGCCATATTGAAGTGCAGGTGGCGGCTGACAATTACGGTCACGCCATCGCTTTTGCCGAGCGCGACTGCAGCATGCAGCGCCGCCACCAGAAGCTGGTGGAGGAGTCCCCGTCCCCGTTCGTGGATGCGGATACGCGCAAAAAACTGCAACAGGCTGCCGTCAAGCTGGTCAAAGCCGCCGGTTACCGCGGCGTAGGCACCGTGGAATTTTTGATGGCGCAGAACAAAGAATTTTATTTTATGGAAGTCAATACGCGTCTGCAGGTGGAGCACCCCGTTACCGAAGCCGTGTGCGGCTATGACCTGGTCAAAATGCAAATCCGCATTGCCCAGGGCGAACCGCTGTGCATCGGCCAGGATGAGGCGGCCGTCATCCGCTGCCACGCCATTGAGCACCGCATCAACGCCGAAGACAGCGAGCGTAATTTTACCCCTTGCCCGGGCACCATTGAAGAGTGGATTCCCGCCGGGGGACTGGGCGTGCGCATAGACAGCCATATGTACACGGGCTACACCATACCCAGCTATTATGACAGCCTGATTGCCAAGCTGATTTTGACGGCGCCGGACCGTGAAAAACTGCTGGCCCGCAGCCGCCGCGCGCTGGGTGAATTTAAAGTGGGCGGCGTAAAGACCACTATTCCCTTTCACCAGAAAATCGTCAACAATCCCGATTTTATCGCCGGAAATATGGACACGGGACTTATTGAACGTATGCTGGAAGCGGAAAAAAACGATGCTGAAAGCAAAAAATAAAATCGTCGGCCGCCGGGTTTTGGCCAAACGTTTGCAGTCTTGGCGCGCCGAAGGCAAAAAAATCGTTTTTACCAACGGATGTTTTGATATTTTACATGCGGGGCACGTCAGCGTGCTGGAGTTTTCCCGCTCCAAAGGAGACGCGCTGGTGGTGGGGTTGAACAGCGACGCGTCCGTCAAGCGTTTAAAAGGCCCTTCGCGCCCCGTCAATACGCAGGCCGACCGCGCTTTGGTGCTGGCGGCTTTGCAGGCGGTGGATGCGGTGTGCGTATTTGAAGAAGATACGCCGTATGAACTGATTAAGCTGGTCCGGCCGGACGTGCTGGTCAAAGGCGGCGACTATAAGCCCTCGGAAATCGTGGGCCGCGAATTTGCAAAAAAAGTGGTGCGTTTTGCCCTCTTAAAAGGGCGTTCCACTACCAATATTATAAAGAAAGTGCGGAAGTAATCCGCTACAAAAGGAAAAGAGTATGTCTGATATTTTGGAAAAATGCAGGAATTACAAAGACGCCAAACTGGCCATGAAAATGGGTATTTACGGGTATTTCCAGCCTATTGAAAGCGCCCAGGGGCCCGAAGTGATGCTGGGCGGCAAAAAATACATTATGGCCGGCTCCAACAACTACCTGGGCCTGGCCGATGACCCCGAAATGAAAAAAGCCGCCGCCGAAGCCGCGCTGAAATACGGCACCGGCTGTGCGGGATCGCGCTTTTTAAACGGCAACACGATTTTTCACGACCAGCTGGAGCAGCGCCTGGCGCGCTTCAAACGCAAAGAAGCCGGCCTACTCTTTTCCACCGGCTACCAGATGAACCTGGGCGTTGTGTCCTGCCTGGTTAAAAAAGGCGATTATGCCATCGTGGACAAGCTGGACCACGCCAGCATTTTGGACGGCGTGAAACTTTCCGACGGCGAAATGGTACGCTTTAAACACAATGACCCCGCCGATTTGGACCGCGTCCTCGCCAAACTGCCCGAAGAATCGGGCAAGCTCATTATCGTGGACGGGGTGTTCAGCATGGAAGGCGACATCTGCCCGCTGCCCGATATCGTTAAAATCGCCAAAAAATACGGTGCGCGCATTATCGTAGACGACGCGCACGCCACCGGCATTATCGGCAAAACGGGCCGCGGCACCTGCGAATATTTCGGCCTGGAAAACGGCGAAGTGGACCTGGTGGTCGGCACCTGCTCCAAGACCTTTGCCACCGTGGGCGGCTTTGTGGTGGGCGATGCGGACGTCATTCATTATATCCGCCACAATGCGCGCAGCCAGATTTTTTCCGCCGC
>CALUXH010000033.1 GCA_944324695.1 uncultured Elusimicrobiales bacterium
TGCTCATAACTGCTTAAAGCGCGTTTCGGGTCCCGCTCCGTTCCGCAGCCGGAAGCGTATAAATCCCCCAACAGCAGCCATACGGCGGAATCTTTTTCCTGTGCGGCCAAAATGCTGACCCATTTAAAAATCACGGGATAATATTTTTCATCCTTTTCGTGATAAAAGCGTTCGGCCAAAGCGTACATGGCTTCTTTATCGCCGGTTTTGGCCCGTTGTTCCAAATCTTTATACAAGGCTTTTTTGGCCTTGGCGGAGGGATACTTTCTCCTCCAAATGCCGTAACCAAAACTGCCTACCGCCACCGCAAACAAAAAGCAAATAATAAACAGGTCCATAGGTAACAGTATAGTTTATTTTTTCGCGCAAAACAAAATTTCCGGCCGTTCCGTTCGGCTCTTTTTCAAAAATTTGTTAGAATGAATTTATGAAACGTATACTACTTGTGTTAGGCTGTCTATTCGGCTGCCTATTGGCCTGCGGCCAACTGCGGGCAGGCCAGATACCGGATATCTCGGATTGGAGCATCGAAGAAATATTCGGCCAGACTTTTGTCGTGCGCGTGGATGCGGGCCGGCAGGAGTTTATGAAAACCGCCGTGGAGCAAGGCCTTGTCGGCGCGGTGCTTATCAAACGTTTTGAAGGCGAAGGGCTGGAAGACGGCCACGCCGCACAAAAACGGGAACTGACGCGCCAAACCGTAGAGGACTTGCGCGCCTGGGCAGCCAAAAGCCCCCGCAAAATCCCGCTGATTATTGCCTTTGATTATGAGGGAGGCTCCGTAGTGTCCCCCATGTACCTGGGCTTAAAACAAATGCCTTCCAACATGCTGCTGTCCGCCGCGGCGGACAAAGGCCTGGTCAAACGCATGTTCGTCCAAGCGGCACAGGAAGTGCTCAGTCTGGGAGGCAACGCCGTATACGCGCCTGATTTGGACGTGAACACCAACCCCGTCAACCCCATTATCGGCACGCGCTCTTTTGGACAATTTCCTCAGGAAACAGCCCGCCTGGGCACCGCCGCGTTTAAAGGCCTGCAAAGCCGGGGCGTGGCGGCTTTCGTCAAACATTTCCCCGGCCACGGAGATACGCAGGCGGACTCTCATTTAGGCATTCCCCGCATGGACTTGCCTTTGGAAGAATTAAAGTCCCAGCACATAGCGCCTTTTGCCTCTGCCGTGAAAAAAGGCATATGGGGCGTGATGTCATCCCATGTTTTATACAGCGCGCTGGATCCCAAAAATCCGTCCACTTTTTCTTATCCCGTCTTGACGGATTTGCTGCGCGGGGAACTGGGCTTTGAAGGGGTAACGGTAACCGACAGTTTGGATATGGGCGGCGCACAAAAAGAACACGGCGTGGCGCAGGCCGCCGAAGAAGCCTATATTGCCGGGGCGGATATGCCCATGATTTCCCGCAACGACCCCCGGGAAATGTTGCCCTATCTGACAAGCCGACTGGGAATCACCTTGGATGAATTATCGCTGCGGGCCAGCGTACAGCGCATACTGAAACTGAAAGAAAAAATGGGGCTGTTTGATCAGCAGGACGATCGCCCGCAAGCGGATAAATTTGCCCAATATGCGCTGGAAGCGTCTCGCAAAGGCCTGACGCTGGTGCGCGGGACGCTTACGCCGCCGGCAGAAGGAGCGGATATCTGCACGGTTGTTTTCTCAGAGCCGATCACCCACAGCCAGACATTGGCCCTGGATGACGTTCTCCGTCGGACGGGCCACAGCGTGCAAAGCGTGCGGGGCGATTATACGCCGGGAGAAGAACTGCTCAGCCAAGCCCTCTCCTGTGCAAAAAACAGCCAGTTTGTCATTATTGGCAGCACGCAAAAATACGGCACGCCGGATGAAGCGCAGAAAAAAATTATAGACGCCGTATTGGCCCAACGGCCGGACGCGGTATTACTGTCCGTACTCAGCCCGTATGACGCCGTATATTATCCGCAGGCCAAGACCGTGCTGGCCCTGTACGGGGCCACGGCGGAAAGTTTCCGCACGGCGGCGGAAATTCTGCTGGGCCAAAGAAAACCCAAGGGCCGCCTGCCCGTTGTATTGCCGGATGCCCCTTTGCAGGCCTATAAGCAGACGGATATCGTAGACGCCCCGGAAACGAAAGGGCCCTAAACGCCATGAAGAGGCTTTGCTTGGTTCTGCCCTGTTTGCTTTTTTGTGCCTGCTTGGCAGGGCAGACCTCTTTGCCCGCACCGTCCGTACTGGAAGAAGAGCGGCCCCAAACGCCGCCAAACGCTTATTTGCGCGCGGCGTGGATTGCCACCGTAGACAATATAGACTGGCCCTCCAAACCGGGCCTGCCCGCCAAAACCCAGCAAAAAGAATTTACCGATTTGCTGGACACCCTCCAGGCGCTGGGATTTAACGCCGTTTTCGTACAAATTCGCCCAACGGCGGACACGTTTTGGCCTTCCGAGCTGGAACCGTGGTCGCGCTATCTGACGGGCACTCAGGGCAAAGACCCCGGCTACGACCCGCTGGATTTTATGATTAAAGAAACCCACGGGCGCGGCATGCAGTTTCACGCCTGGCTTAATCCATACCGTGTCAGCCAAAACGGCAAAGCCGCCCTGGCTAAAGAACATCCCGCCGTCCAAAATCCTTCCTGGACGCTGCGCTATGGGGGAAGGCTGTATTTTAATCCCGCTCTGCCCCAAGTGCAAAAGCACGTGGCGAATATAGTCGCCGAAGTGGTGCGCAACTATGACGTGGACGGCATACATTTTGATGATTATTTTTATCCCTACCCGGTAAAAGAAAACAAAAAGAACGTGCCTTTCCCGGATCAGGATGCCTACCGCCGCTACGGCCGGGGCAAAAATCTGCACGACTGGCGCCGGGCCAACGTCAACGCGCTGGTAAAACGGGTGCATGACGAAATAAAAGCCCTAAAACCCGCAGTCCGGTTCGGTATCAGTCCTTTTGGCGTTTGGCGAAACAAAAGCAAAGATCCCACCGGCTCGGATACGCGGGCCTTTTCCGCTTATGACGACGGGCTGTATGCGGACAGCCGGGCTTGGATGCAAAACGGATGGATAGATTATATTATCCCGCAGCTGTATTGGCATTTTGGGCACAAAGCGGCCCCATTCGGCACCCTGCTGGACTGGTGGTGCCGGGAAACGGCCAAATACCCGGATACGGCGTTTTACGTCGGTCTGGGAGCGTATCAACAGGAAAAGACCTGGAAAGACCCACTGGAACTTCAAAAACAAATACAGGCGTTGCCTTCCTGCCCGGGGGTTAAAGGCGAAGTATATTTTTCCGCCGCCTCCATACAAAAAAGCCCGTCCATACAAAAGACGCTGCAAACCATCAAAAGGGCCCCGCTGTAAGGCAGGGCCCGAAAAAGGGTGAAACGGCAAACAGCTTTTTCACGGCATGGTATAATAATAATCCGCGCCGTCATCCGGGTCCTCGCGGAACTTATCTCCCCCATATGAGGCGCAAATTTGTCTGGATTGTTCATCCTCCGCCAGGCAACGGTGCTTTTCGTGTGCGACAGGCCAGTCCCATACCCATTCCAGATAAATTTTGTCCGTCCCGTCTTTCATACGGTACTGACAAAAGGAACGCCCGACGCAATTTAAATGACTGCTATGCGCCGACACATTAATGCTCAAACTGTCCAACTCTCCCAAATCGGATAAATCGGCATAGTCCCCGTTGGCCATTTTATACTCTTCTTGGGCCTTTTCCAAAGCATTTAAAATCACAATGCCTTCAGACAGGCGGGCCTTGATAACCGCCTTGTTATACTGCGGCACGGCTATAGCGGCCAAAATACCAATAATTAAAACAACGACTAACAATTCTATTAAGGTAAATGCGGCGTTTTTTTCACTCTTCATGCCAAAAGTGTATCAAAAAAAAAAAACGAGTCAAGGCAAGGCCGTTAAACGACAAAAACATCCGGCGAAAAACAGTAACAACAAGCGGCGTAACGACCGCGACAAAAAAAACTATTTTCTGAAATAATTTCCGGATGACGGCTGATTTGGGAGGACTTTATAGTTATGCCCCAGGACGCTGTTTTTAGGGTTCGGGATGATTTTTAAAATAAAAGCTCATGGCGAATGTATGTCAGCATTTTCTCCGCTCTTATAACTTCCCCGGAAACAAAAACCAAGGTTTATTGTAAAAAACCCCGGCTTTGCCGGGGTTTTTATACTATCAGGCATCTTGGGGAGGGTCGTCAAATCCCATAAACCAACTAATGGCAAAGCCCGCCACAACGGCGGCCAAAAAACCCACCAGATAAAAAATCAGACTATGGGTATTGCTCATGACCAAAAGAAGCACCAGACCGGATACGCCAAAAGGGATAGCCGAAGTGACGTGTAGCGCAGCCACCACCGCACCGCCGACGGCCGCGCCCAAACACGCGCCGATAAAGGGCTTGAACAAGGGCAGCGTCACACCGTAAATCAACGGCTCGCCAATGCCCAAAATCCCTACGGGCAAGGCGTTTTTAATCACCGTTTTTAAACGCTCGTTACGGGTCTTGAACAGTACCGCCAAGGACGCGCCTATCTGCCCGGCGCCGGCCATACACAAAATAGGGAAAAGCGGATTATTGCCCAAAGCGTCCACCAGCTGCTGGTGCAGAGGAACCAGACTCTGGTGTATGCCCAACATAACCAACGGCAGGAATCCTCCTCCCAGCAGGAACCCCGTCAAAGCGCCTCCGTGTTCTATGGCGTTTTGAGTTTGTATGGCCAATTGTTCCGACAGCCAGCCCGCCACGGGTTGTATTGCCGCCAGCGAAGCAAAGCCCACCACCAATATAGTCACCGTAGGGGTGACAAACATTTCCAGGCTTCCTTTGACCAGACCGCGCAGCCAACGTTCAAAACGGCTGCCCAGCCAGCACACCAACAGTACGGCAATGATGCCGCCTTTTCCCGGGGTCAGCATTTCCCCGAACAGCGTCACGCCGGCAAGTGCGGAGGAATTTAAAATACCTGCAAACACCACGCCCAAAGCGGGGGTTCCGCCGAACTGCTTATTGGCATTATAGCCCACTACGGCGTTTAAATAAAAGAAAATGGCATTGCCAAAAACGCCCAGCATAGCCGTCATATTCGGCTGGTTTTCCCACAGCGTGCGCGCCAACAGGTTATTTAGGCCCAGGATCAGCCCGCAGCCGATGTAGGCCGGGATCAGAGGCACAAAAATATTGCCGATGTCGGAGCAAATTTTGCTTAAACGGCTGGAATATTTGCGTTTGACAGCAGCCTTATTTTCCTTGGTTTTTCCGATGGAGGAATCAGTCCCTGCGGCGGCAGCGGCCGCTGACGGCGCCTGTTCCTGCTCGGCGGCCGTCCCCAGTGGGGCAAAATTTCCTTTGGATTGGAAATAATCCGCCAGTTTTGTGGCCATGGACGGTCCCACAATCAGCTGGTACTGTCCGTTTTGCAGTACGGCGCCCATTACTCCGGGCACGGTTTTAAAAGCGGCCAAATTCACCTTTTGCCCGTCTTTTAACGTAAAGCGCAGGCGGGTCATGCAACAACCCAGCGTGGCGATATTGTCCGCCCCGCCGCAATGGCGGGTAATACCTTCATACATTTGTTCTAGAGAAGCCATATTTACTTTTTATAATATAACACGCCTTCTGTCAAACCCTCGCCCCTCAACACCGCAGGACAAAAACGGGAACGACCGGGGTTCCAACCAGGAAGAAGCCGCCCAAAGACACAATTAAACTTCTAAACGCCTTCGGAAGGCAAAAGAGGGAATTTTTCCGCCAAAAAGAATAACGCGGGGCAAAACGTTGTTTTGTCCCGCGTATACGAAAATCCAAGCAACTGAAAAAGCCGTTATTTGACGTTCTTGGAAATGTATTTGCTCATGTCAAACATGCTGATCTGCTTTTTGCCTTCAAAAATAGCGGCCAGCTTGTCATCGGAGTTAATCATGCGTTTGTTGGTGCTGTCCTGCAAACCGTTTTTCTTGATGTAATCCCACATCTTTTTGACGATTTCGGTTCTCGGAAGAGGATTGCTGCCCACCACGGCGGCCAGAGCGGCGCTCGGGGTCAGAGGGGCCATAAATTTAGCGTTAGCTTTTGCCATAAATAAATCTCCTGTATTGGGTGATATACATACCCCAAAGGGTATCTGTCCTTTATTGTAGTAAATTAGAAGGCAAATTGTAAGAGGCGGTAAAACCTCTTACAATTTGCAGTAAAAAAGCCGTTATTTCGCCGCGGCTTTCACTTTCGGCGCGGCGGCCAGGACTTCCCGGCTGACGCCGTCGGCGTATTTTTTGAAGTTTTCCACAAACGCTTCGGCCAGTTCTTCGTATTTTTTCATATACGCTTCTTTGTCCTGCCACAGGTTCATGGGATTCAAAATTTCGCTGGGCACGCC
>CALUXH010000034.1 GCA_944324695.1 uncultured Elusimicrobiales bacterium
CACGCTGCGCGCCCAGCTCGGAAGCGTCGTCCAACCCTGCGGTGTCAATCAGCGTAACGGGACCGACGCCCAAAATTTCCATGATTTTTCTGACGGGATCGGTGGTCGTGCCCGGCACGGCGGACACCAATGCCGTGTCCTGCCCGCTCAGCACATTTACCAGTGAACTTTTGCCCGCGTTCATCCGTCCGAAAACACCGATATGCGGCCGGTTTAATTTTACCATGTACAAATTATATAAAATGCGCGGGAGGCAGAGATTAATTGATGATGTAACTATTTGAGCTGTATGCCTTACCGGAGCCCAAACTGCGGCAAAATTCTTTATTTTTTGTGTTGTAATAATGGCAAAGCAATGTTCCGTCGGATAAAGCTACAATGGCATATCGGCCCAGAAAAGGCAAACGATTTCCAATTGCTACGGAATCGGCATATCTATCGGCAATACTGCCATATTGAAACCATTTTGTTTCTTTGCGCGGCCAGCCGTTATAGGTAGTATCCGTCCCCGGTACCTGAATATCCAGCAGGGAAATATCCTTCGTATAACTTCCGTTGGTCAGTTTATATACTTCATTGGCTTTGGCAATGGACGACACCATTTGCATAGCTTCGGCCGCGCGGGCGCGCTCCACCGTTTTCTCATACTGCGGCAGGGCAATGGCCGCCAATATGCCGATAATCAGTACAACGACTAATAATTCTATCAGCGTAAAGCCGGCCCGTTTGAAAGAAAGAGGATGAGATTCTGAGTAACAACTTCTCAGAATGACGCCATTCATAAACCCGCTTAAAATACCTTCAGAGCGGTTTTTGTTTTTTAGATACATTTTTTGATAAATTTTGCCCATACGCAAAATTTATCAAAAAAAAAAAACAATGCAAGACCTTTTAACCTCTCCTGCGCACAAGCCGTCCGCAGTGCCAAGCATTAATGTATAATAAGATAAATACCCCTTTAGAGGTGATTATGACTAAATCCGGCCGTAAAACCAAAACTGCAAAAACCAATCCCGCCTTTAACTTTGACGCATATCTCAAAGACCGCGCCAAACTGGTGGAGAAAAACCTTTCCAAATTTATA
This sequence comes from uncultured Elusimicrobiales bacterium, assembly GCA_944324695.1. Lineage (GTDB taxonomy): Bacteria > Elusimicrobiota > Elusimicrobia > Elusimicrobiales > Elusimicrobiaceae > Avelusimicrobium. Next base: position 1,085 of record CALUXH010000034.1, read on the forward strand.
GCCAAAATTCCCAATGCGCCCAAAATTTTGACCGACGCCATGGACTATTCCCTCCAGGCCGGCGGCAAACGTGTGCGCCCGGTGCTGGTCATGGCCGCAGCGGAGGCCTTTGGCAAAAAAGCCTCCGACGTACTGCCCGCCGCCTGCGCGCTGGAAATGCTGCATACCTATTCTTTAATTCACGATGATTTGCCCAGCATGGACAATGACGACCTGCGCCGCGGCAAACCCACCAACCACAAAGTTTTCGGCGAAGACCTGGCCCTGCTGGCCGGCGACGCTTTGCTGACCTATGTGTTTGAAGTGTTTGCTCAGAACGGAAAAATCAAATCCGTCGGCGCGGCCAACACATTGGCCGCTTTGCAAAATTTTGCGCACCGCGCCGGAGCTTCCGGCATGGTGGGCGGCCAAACCGCCGACGTATACGCCGAAGGCATGGGTACGCACGATGCGGCCAGTCTGCGCGCGGAAAAAATTAAAAAAATTTCCAAAAAGCTCTCAGACAAAAGCCTGCATTATTTTCTTCTGCCTCCTTCGGTCAAAGAAACCACGCCGGAAAACGTTTTGCTCTACATTCACGCCAATAAAACCGGCGCGCTCATCCGCGCCAGCGTGGAAACCGGCGCGCTGCTGGCCGGAGCGCAGGGAGCGGATTTAAAACACATTCAGAAATACGCAGACTGCATTGGCCTGGTGTTCCAAATCGTAGATGACATTTTGGACGTAACCGCCACGGCCAAGCAGTTGGGCAAATCCAACAGCGACGCGCAAAACGGCAAGCTGACCTTTGTCAGTCTTTTCGGGCTGGAAGGCAGCCGCAAACACGCGCAGCTGCTTATCGCCAAAGCCCAAAAAGCGCTGGACAGCCTCAAAAACGTCAAACGCAAAAACCTGGCCCCGCTGCAGGGTATGGCTGAATTTTTCAAAACCCGCACGTATTAAGGAGTATGCATGAAAGTACTGCCCACCGTCAAAACCCCCGCCGATTTGCGCAACATTAAGCGCGAACTGCTGCCGCAGCTGTGTGAGGAAATCCGCGAGGAAATCATTAAAACCACCAGCAAAAACGGCGGCCATTTAGGCTCCAGCCTGGGAGCGGTGGAAATGATTACCGCGCTGCATTATGTGTTTAACACCCCCAAAGACAAACTGGTCTTTGACACGGGACACCAGGCTTATGCGCATAAACTGCTGACGGGGCGGCAGGGCAAATTCCACACCATACGCACCAAAGGGGGCTTAAGCGGATTCCCCAAAAGAAGCGAAAGCAAATACGACGAATTTGGCGTCGGGCACGCCAGCACGGCTTTGTCGGCCGCGCTCGGGATGGCCATCGCGCGGGACCAAAAGGGCAGCAAAGAAAAAATCGTAGCCGTGGTGGCCGACGGCGCGCTGACCGGCGGCATGGCCTATGAAGCCATGCAGAACGCGGGTCTGCTGGCCACGGACATGCTGGTCATTTTAAACGACAACCAGATGTTTATTTCCAAACGCGTGGGCGCGCTGGGACAGTTTTTAACCAAACTGCTGACCAAAAAATATGTGCAGCTGGCCGAAGAAAAAGCCACCCATTTTTTGAAACGTTTTGACGAAGTGGGCAACAACGCCGCTAAGCTGGCCAAAAAGGCGCGCTCCATTTTATTCCCGGGCACGATTTTTGAAGAAATGGGCTTCCGTTATTTCGGTCCCGTCAACGGCAACGACATCAACGCCATGAT
>CALUXH010000035.1 GCA_944324695.1 uncultured Elusimicrobiales bacterium
GTTTACGCATTTTCATGTAAGCCGCATATCCCAGCACCAGCGCCGCGCCGCAAATCCAGGCGGCCGTGTGGCAGCCTTTCATATACAGCGCAATCACGCACGCGCCCAAAAAGACGGCCCACAGGGCGGAGTCTTTGTAAAAGACGGGTTTTTCCGCCGGAGGCAGCCCTTTGCCCGCCAGGTATTTTTTCTGGCCAAAAAGGAAGGTGCCCAGCCCGATCAGCATGCCGATGCCCGCTATCCAAAACGCCGCTTTATAATTGTTTTGCGCGGCAAAATAGCCTACGGCCAGCGGCCCGAAAAACGCGCCGATGTTGACGCTCATGTAGAAAATGGTAAACCCGCCGTCGCGGCGCGGGTCGTCTTTTTCATACAGCTGCCCGACGATAGCCGTTACGTTGGGCTTGAAAAACCCGTTGCCCAAAATCAAAAGCCCCATGGCCAGCTGCAGCATGCCCATAGTCGGCACGCTCATCACAAACATGCCCGAAGCGATTAACACCGAGCCTAAAATAATGGACCAGCGCTGTCCCAGGTATCTGTCTGCCAGAAATCCGCCCAACAGCGTGGACAGATACACCAGACTGGTAAACGTGCCGTATATATTGGCCGCGCCGGTTTTGTCCATCTGCAGCAGATAGACCATGTACAAAATTAAAATACTGCGCATGGCATAGTAGCTGAAGCGTTCCCACATTTCCGTCAGAAACACCAGCCACAGCGCCACGGGTTGTTTGTCCTGTATGACGTGATTTTGGCTCATGTCGCCTCCCTGTGCAAAGATAGTACACTGTACTAAATTTTGCGCACGGCGTGGCGGGAAATTATAAAAGAGAAAAAAAGAAGGTCCCCTTTTCGGGGACCTTTGGCTACTTCAGCAGAATGTCTTTTCCGACGGCGGACTGCAGTTTGATTTTATCCACCGTTTCATAATGATACGGATAAAGCGCTTTGGGTTTTAAACGTTTGGCTGCGTCTACAAACATTTCATCGGTCATGGTGTAGGGCAGGTTTTTAGGCAGGAAAGCCACATCCACTCCGGCGATGTCCGCCATTTCGGGGATGTTTTCCGTATCGCCGGCCAGATACAGGCGGAAATCGCCAAAGTGCAGCACGTAACCGTTGCCCCAGCCTTTGGGGTGCCAAAATTTGCCGTTGGGCTGTTTGTGCACCAGATTGTAGGCTGGCACCGCGTCGATTTGCACGCCCTGCCAGCTCACGCTTTCTCCGTTGGACAAGGCTTTTGTTCCTTCAGGCAGTTCCTTGGCCGCCGTGGGGGAAGCGATAAACGCCGTGCCTTCCTTTTGGGTTTCTTTCCAGGCTTTGGCGTCCAAATGGTCATAGTGATCGTGGGTGATTAAGACCAGGTCCGCCTTGGGCAGGGCGGCGTAATCGGCCACGGCGCTGTAGGGGTCAACCTGAATGACTTTTCCGTCCCAGGTGATTTGCACCGAGCCGTGCCCCAGCGGCAGTACATATACCTCTGCGGCGGATGTTTTGTATAAATCTCCCTGCGGGTTTTGCATAGAACAACCTCCTAAAATCAACAGTCCCGCCCATAAAAGAGCCGGTATTTTCATGGAGCCTCCTATTTGATAATGCTGTGCACCAGTTTGTACGGTTTGGGTTTGGCGGCCGTGATTTTGACGGCCTGGGCGAACAGTTCCGCTCCGGCTTTAAGTCGTTTGTCGTCGGAAGCGTACAGTACGGCGATAACGTCGTCTTTTTTCACCGCGTCGCCGGCTTTTTTGTGCAGCCAGATGCCCGCGCCGAAGTCTATTTCGTCTTCCATGCGGTCGCGCCCCGCACCCAGCAATACGCCCGCCCGGCCGGTCAGTTTGGCGTCGATAAAACCGACATAGCCTTTTTTGTCGGCTTTAAATTCAAAGGACAGCTTGGCGTTTTTGAGGTATTTTTCCGGTTCGTCTACTACGCGCGGATTGCCGCCCTGCCATTTAATCATTTCGCGGAATTTATGCAAAGCGCTGCCGTCTTTGATAAAACCTTCCAACATTTTTCTGGCTTTGTCCAAATTCTTTTCGCGCCCGCTGATGACCAGCATATGCGCGCCTGTTTCTATGACGGCTTCGTAAAAGTCAGGCGCCAGGTCTTTGTCGCCTTTTAAAATTTGTATGGTCTGGTACATTTCATTGGCGTTGCCCACGGCGCGGCCCAGCGGCTGGTCCATATAGGTAATCAACGCGCGGCATTTGAGGCCCAGCAGTTTGGCGGTGGAAACGAGCATCTGGGCCAGTTTTTTGCTGTCGGGCAGTTTCTGCATAAACGCGCCGGAACCGTATTTAACGTCCATCAGCAGACTGTCCACCCCTTCGGCGTATTTTTTGGACAGGATGCTGGCCACAATCAGCGGACGGCTTTCGACGGTGCCCGTGGCGTCGCGCAGAGCGTAGAGCTTGCGGTCGGCGGGGGCCAGGTCTTTGGTCTGCCCGAACATGCATACGCCGAGTTTTTGAATTTGGCGGTGGATGAGTTTGGCGGGAATTCGTATTTCAAAATTTTTAATGGACTCCAGCTTGTCCAGCGTGCCGCCCGTGTGCCCCAATCCGCGGCCGGACATCATGGGTACGGCCACGCCGCCGCAGGCCACCAGCGGAGCCAGCGCCAAGGATACGCCGTCGCCCACGCCGCCGGTGGAATGTTTGTCCACTTTGGGCATGTCAATATCGGAAAAGTCCAGCCGCGGCCCCGTATGGGCCATGGCTTTGGTCAAAAGGGCGGTTTCTTTATCGGAAAGGGGATGCAGAAAACAGGCCATTAAAAAAGCCGACAGCTGATAATCGGGTACGGTTCCTTGGGCTGCGGCTTGGGCGACAAAATCAAACTCTTCGGCATTTAGGGTTTTGCCGTCGCGTTTTTTAATAATCAGGTCAATCATTCTCATGGTGCGGCCTCCTCCGGCCCCCAGGGGGCGGACTTCCAGCATAGCATATTAGACGGCTTTTGAGAAGAGGGGAAGGCGCTGTCTTCGTT
>CALUXH010000036.1 GCA_944324695.1 uncultured Elusimicrobiales bacterium
ACCGCCTATGCCGAACGCCTGCTGGAAGATTTGGACGGGCTGGACTGGCCCGAAAGCACGCTGGCCATGCAGAAAAACTGGATCGGCAAAAGCAAAGGCGCGGAAGTACTGTTCCAAATAGACGGCACCAAAGACAAGCTGACCGTTTTTACCACGCGCCCCGACACGCTGTTCGGCGCCACCTATATGGTCGTTTCGCCGGAACACCCGGTTTTACAGCGCATCATAACCGAAGAGCAAAAACAGGCCGTAGCCGACTATCAGGCGCAGGCCGCTTCAAAAAGTGACCTGGAGCGCGCGGATTTAAACAAAGAAAAAACCGGCGTATTTACCGGCGCTTATGCCATTAACCCCGTCAACGGTAAAAAAATACCCGTCTGGACGTCGGACTATGTGCTGATGGGCTACGGCACGGGGGCCATTATGGCCGTGCCGGCGCACGACGAGCGCGACTATGCGTTTGCCAAAAAATTCGGCCTGGAAATCATTGAAGTCATCAAAAGCGAAAAAGGCGTAAAAGAAGAAGCTTTTACCGGAGACGGAGAGCTGGTCAACTCCGGCTTTTTGGACGGTTTGCGCGTGCGCGAAAGCAAAGCCAAAATGATTGAATGGCTGAAAGAAAAAGGCGCGGGCCAGGGAAAAACCATGTACAAACTGCGCGACTGGGTGTTTGCGCGTCAGCGCTACTGGGGCGAACCGATTCCTCTGGTGCACTGCGACAAATGCGGCGTAGTGCCGCTGCCCGAGGACCAGCTGCCGCTGAAGCTGCCCGACATGAAAAATTTTGAGCCGTCCGGCAACGGGGAATCCCCGCTGGCCAATGCGCCGCAATGGGTCAACACCACTTGCCCCCAATGCGGCGGACCGGCTAAACGCGAGACCAACACCATGCCGCAGTGGGCCGGCTCCTGCTGGTATTATCTGCGTTATATGGACCCGCACAATGACAAAGCCCTGGTGGACCCGGAAATTGAAAAAGCCTACGGCCCCGTGGACTGCTACATCGGCGGGGCGGAACACGCGGTCTTGCATTTGCTGTACGCGCGCTTTTGGCATAAGGTACTGTATGACTTAGGCGTGGTGCACACCAAAGAGCCGTTCCAAAAACTGCGCCACCAAGGCATGATTTTGGCTTTCTCTTACCGCGACAAAATGGGCGCTTATCACGGCTATGAGGACATAGAATTTAAAGACGGCAAGGCCTTCTTGAAAACCACCGGCGAAGAACTTTCGCCCATGGTGGAAAAAATGTCCAAGTCCAAGAAAAACGTCATCAACCCCGACGATATTCTGTCCCAGTACGGGGCGGACGCTTTCCGCATGTATGAAATGTTCATGGGCCCCTTTGAGGCCAGCAAACCCTGGGACATGAAAGGCATAGAAGGCATAGCGCGTTTTCTGCGCCGTATTATGACGTGGAACGACACCGTCAAGCTGACCACGGCCAGCAACCCGAAAGAAATTGAAATAGTGGCCAACAAAACCGTGGCCAAAGTGACCGAAGACATTGAAACCTTCCACTTCAACACGGCCATTTCCGCGCTGATGGTCATGTTTAATGAAATCAGCAAACTGGAAACGCTCAGCCAGGACACCTTTGACACTTTCCTCAAGCTGCTGCATCCGTTTGCGCCGCACCTGACCGAAGAAATCTGGCAGACCAGCGGCCACAGCGGCTTTCTGGTCAGCCAATCCTGGCCCAAGGCAGACAAGCGCCTGATCGGGCAGGAAACGGTGGAAGTGGCCGTCCAGGTCAACGGCAAAGTGCGCGACCGCATTAAAATCGTGGCCAGCGCCTCCAAAGACGAAATGGAAAAAGCCGCGCTCTCTTCCGAAAAAATAAAAAAGAACCTGGAAGGGATGGAAGTCAAAAAGATTATCGTCGTGCCGGCACGCATCGTCAGCATCATCGCCGCGCCGAAGAAATAGGAGAATCCCATGAAAAAACTGTTTTTTGCCGCCTTGGGGGCTTTATGCATCGGCGCCTGCGCCAGTGAGGGGGTTTATTACAAACCCCAGGCGCAAATTATGCCGCAACATATCAAAAAAGTGGCCATCCGCCCCATACTCAACAAAACCGAAATATTCGCCATGGAAGATAAGCTGTATATCGAGCTATATGACGAATTCCTCAAAAACGGCACTTATCAAATCGTTAATGAAGACAACGGGGCCGAAGGCGTTATTGTCACCACCATTACGCGTTATTTAAACGTGCCCATACAGTATGACAGCCAGCTGATCCCCACCGTCTATAAAATGGACGTGTGGCTGGATGTGGTACTGATGGACAAGACCACCAACCAACCCGTCTGGCGCGAGCCGGCTTTCCTCGGCACGCAGACTTATTCCGCCTCCACCCTGCCCGGAGGGCTGACCGAACAGCAGGCGCGCGAACGCATTTGGGAAAAACTTTCCAAAGACATTGTCAAACGCACGGTGGAAGGGTTCGGCTCGGTGATGAGCGAAAACAAAAAGAAAGTCATGCAAAACCCCGAATATACGACCATTACCCAATAATGCCCAAATCCACCGCCGCCAAAATTGCCGCTTCGCTTGAAAAAGGCCAAATATCCCCCGTCTATCTGCTGACGGGGGAAGATTTGTTCCGCAAGCGGGAAATTATCCAAAAAATCACAGCGGCGGTGCAGTCGGACGATTTTAATATTTATTCTTCTTCCGCCGACAAGGCGGATATAGGCGAAGCATTGGCCCTGGCCAACACCGCGCCCGTGTTTTCGGACCGCCGCCTGGTTATTTTAACCGGCATAGAAAAACTGCGCAAAGACCCTAAAGAGGCCCTAATCCATTATTTGGAAAACCCGCTGGACACCACCGTATTGATACTGACGCACGACGATGCCAAAAAATTGAAAGCGGAAAAGACCCTCTCGGCGGCCGCCGCGGCCCACGGAGAGAGCGCCAACTTTGACGAACTTAAACGCGAAGAGCTGGCCATGTGGGCAAGCAACCGCCTCAAAGAACAGGGCTTAAACGCGCGTTTTGACGCGGTGGAAACGCTCTGCGAGGCCGTCGGCGGGGATTTAAACGCTTTGGCGCAGGAAATAGAAAAACTGACGCTTTATACCGCCGACAGGGAAGATAAAACTATTTCCAAAGAAGACGTGTTGGCCGGAGTAGGGTTTTCCAAGGAAGAAAACCCGTTCGCCCTTTCCAATGCCATACAGTATATGAACAAATCCCGCGCATTGGCGCTGGCGGACAAACTGCTCGACAGCGGAGAAGAGCCCGTCGGGGTGCTGGGCAAGATCTCTTATCCGGTGCTGAAAATGGCGCGCATCAAGCGCATGGCGCAGGCGGGTATGGCTTCGTCTGAAATCACGCGGGCGGCGGGTCTGATGTTTTGGGAAACGTCTTTAGTAAACAACGCGCGCAATTTTCCGTCTGAAGCGGTATTCTTAAAAACGCTGGAGCGCATTATTGAAACGGACAAATCCTTTAAGACTTCCGCCGTATCCGACCCCAAAACCGCCATCAAAGGCGTGATTATGACGCTGTTTTCCGGACGTTAAAAAATCCCTTCAAACGTGTTGCAGAGCAGGGTTCCCTGTTTGCTGCGGGCCACGCATTCAAACTGCCCGGGTTTTTCCGCATGCCGTGCATAATAAAAAAGTAAAACGGCGTCGGCCGCCTGCGGGCAGGAATTGCTCCCGCTGTCATTTTTTCCCGGACAGTAACTGACTTTCATATAACCGCGCACCGTATTGTCTCCACTGGTATTGTCCAGCAGCCAGTCCATCCCGCATAAAATTTCATTGGGAGCGTGAACATCAGAACGCGCGCGGCAATCCGCCGGAATTTTTACATCCAGCCGGCTCATATCAAACGCATATTCTCCATTGGCCATATAATAGACTTCCTGCGCATTTATCAGAGCGCGCACGGTGGGCATAAAACTCATAAACCGACTTTTTAACACCGCCGTTTGATACTGCGGCAGAGCAATAGCCGCTAAAATGCCGACAATAAGTACCACCACTAATAATTCTATGAGCGTAAATCCCTTTTTCATTTTTTTGCTCCCACAACGGCTTTTAATCAAACAAATATGCGACGTAAGAGACTTTTCTTTTCGTCATATAAAAGGTATCAAAAAAAAAAAACGAGTCAAGGCTGGGGCATTTTTGCGGCGGGAAAGTCCAACAAATAAACGGCAGGACCGTTACGTTCAAAGCCGGAGGGAAGACAGCGAAATGCATTCGGTATGGTTCGGTATTTTATAACATCCTGACTTGGTTTTTTGGAACTCCTCCGCTTTTGCCTGCTTAAAGCAACAAAGGTGTATTTTATTTTCTGCATCGGCCTCAAAAGTCCCCGTTTGCGACCTTTTTGGAGACAGCATTCTATTTACGGAAAATTCCCGATTCTGACCTTAACCACGGTTTTACACAAAAAAAACGCAAGGCACAGCAGCCTTGCGCTTTTCCCGGGATATTCCCCCCTCAAAACCGATAGTCCGCCCGAAGCGAAAGCGAAATATAATTCAGTTCCGGATAAACCACCATATGATGGCCGACGGCATTGGTTTTGCTTTTATGGAATTTATTGTAATTATACCGCGCCTCCAAGGCCACGCCCCATTTTTCATTCAAAAGCCGCTCCACCCCCAAACCGACATGTCCGGCAAAACCCGTATAATGAAAATGTTCCTCCGGGTACATATCTATCGTGGACATGATATGGTTCAGCCCGGCCGCCAGCGGGATGTAGACTTTGTATTTTTGGGAAGGGTTTAAAAATACGCGCGCCAAAAACAAAAAGTTTAACACCGTGGTATCCACATCCATTTCCCAGCCGCTGGCGATATCATGGTCAAAATATTCGCTGCCCAAAGACAAACCGGCCGCCAGCCAGTCCGTCAAAAAATAAACGCTCTGCAGGTCAAAACCCAAGCTGGTGGTGCCCGGTTTGGCGTCATGTGACATATCTAACGTTTCATTATCTACGTTAAATTCGCCCCAATCCGTACCCAGGCCGGGGGTGGAAGTTTTCAGCCCCACGCCGATATTCCACTCCCCCGGCAGATGTACAAGCCCTTCCGCTACAGCGGCGGGCGGCCAACACAGGAATCCGATTAAAAGTAAAGCAATTATTTTTCTCATATATACATGATAGCTTTTTTTAAACAAAAAATCTACCTACCGGTAAGTAAATCTATATTAAAAAGCATTATTGCGACGGGAAATATCCATAGAAAAGAAAAACAGCTATATAGCAAAAGCCGCAGACAGCGGCTTTTTGGGATTTGATTTGCGCTCCGGCAAAACGCGCCAGCCGCCGCCGGCCTATTTTGGAGGTTTGTATGACGGAGGAAAGAGTGCCCCGCCTCATGTCCCGGGCGGTTTTTGTTCGGCCGTTTTTCCGTTTTGCGTCCCGGGACCGGCAGACGGATCTTCGCACACAAAAAACCCGCCCTTTCGGGCGGGTTTAAATTGTGGATAAACCGTATTTTATTTGGCTTTGGCCGCGGTCTTTTTGGCCGGGGCTTTGGCGCCTTTGTTTACGGCTTTGGCCAGGCGCGATTTTTTGCGCGCGGCGGTTTTCCAGTGAATGGTTTTCTTTTTGGCGGCCTTGTCAATGCTGGACGCGGCGGCCTTCAAGTCTTCCGCCACGGTGGCG
>CALUXH010000037.1 GCA_944324695.1 uncultured Elusimicrobiales bacterium
TTTCCCCTTTCCTATATTCTGCGCCTTTCTCGTATATAACAAAAGGGCCAAAAGTCCTATTTTCAAAAGCACTTTAGTCCTAGAAATATCTCCCCGCAGAATTTATTCTGTATTCCGGCACAAAAAACCCGCTTTAAAAAGCGGGTTTTTAGTCAGAGAAACAAAAATTGTTTGGCTGAAAATATCATGCATGGCCGCCTGCGGGCCTTTCCAAAAACAAACGTCCGGTTCCGACGAAAGTGCAATGGAAAACATGCCCCTTTTGACCACGCAGTGCCATGACGGAACGAATTTCAATACGCTTTTGCCGTCTTTCGGGCCGTAATATGCTTTTCAATCCGACATACGGCCCGGGTGCATTTATAAAACAAGATTAATTTTTCATGGTGCAGGCAACGGCGGCCGCCCGAAACAGAATGCCTGTATTATCGGTGCAGGTTCACAAAAGACGCGGCGCAAATGCCCGCCTTGGCCCCCGAACCGGCGGCTACGACGGCCTGGCGGAACTCGCTTTCCGTGCAGTCCCCGGCGGCAAAAATGCCGTCTATATTGGTGCGCTGGTGGGCGTCCACCTTTACCAAACCGGACGGATCCAGCTCCACCCCGCTGCCCTGCAGCCAGGCGGTCTGCGGCACGGCCCCGACGGCCACAAAAATCCCCGCGCACGGCACCTGCGCCGTCTCTTGGCTTACAACGTTGCGCAATACGGCACCCGTTACGGTTTGCTCGCCCAGCACTTCTTCCACCACGCAGTTGAGCATCATGGAAATATTGGGCGTATTTTTCACTTTTTCCACGGTAACCGCGTCGGCGCGGAAACCTTCGCGCCGGTGCACCAGCGTTACTTTGGGGCAAATCTGCGAAAGGAACAGCGCGTCTTCAAAAGCGGTATTTCCGCCGCCCACAACCATGACTTCCTTGCCTTTAAAGAAAAAGCCGTCGCAGGTGGCGCAGGCGGATACGCCGTGGCCTTTGAGATTCTCTTCTCCTTTTACTCCCAGCCAGCGCGCGCCGGCCCCGGCGGCGATGATGACGGCCAAAGCCTGATATTGTTTACCGCCGGCGGCGGTTAGCGTAAACGGGGGCTTGTCGCCTTCCAGTTTTATGATTTCGTCCGACGTGATTTCCACGCCCAGGCGTTTGCACTGTTTGTGCATATTGTCCATCAGCTCATAGCCCGGGACGGGGTTAATAAAACCCGCGTAATTTTCAATGTCATTCGTCTGCAAAAGCTGTCCGCCGGGCATGGCCCCGCCGGCAATAACGGTCTTCACGCCGCTGCGCGCCGCGTATACCGCCGCGCTGCAGCCCGCAGGGCCCGCGCCGATAATCAGTAAATCCGTCTGCGTCATTTTTCAAACTCCTTTAGCATTTTTTTAAAAAGTTCCACGGGGAAGCCCACCACATTGCTGCGGCTGCCCCGCATTTTCTCTATAAACCGGTCGTCTTTGTCCTGTACGGCGTAGGCGCCGGCTTTGTCCATATGTTTGCCCGCCATTTCTTTCAGTTCTTTTAAAGAAAGATTGCGCGCCTTGCAACAGGTCTTTTCCACGCCGCGCACGCATTTTCTGCTTTTTAAATGGACCAGCGTTACCCCCGTATACACCGTCTGCCAGGAGCCGTTTAATTTGCGCAAAATGCGCAGGGCGTCCTTTTCGTCTTTGGGCTTGCCGATGACTTCGCCTTTACAGAACACCAAGGTATCGGCCCCTATCACGACGGCGTCAGGATATTTCCGCGCCACTTCCAACGCCTTATGCGCCGACAAATCCGCCACCTTTAAATGCGGGCGTTTATATTTCGTCCGCTCCGGGGATATGGCGGGGCAGACGTCAAATTTTTTGCCCAATTCTTTCAGCAGCGCCATGCGCCGCGGCGAGCGGGAAGCCAAAACCAGTTTCATATTATTTGCGCACGAATTTGGAAATAATTACGTATCCCAACACCAGCCCGACGGCCCCGCAAATATTAATATGCAAAGCCAGCGGATGTATGCCCACGCCGTATACGCGGCTCAGCGCGCCGGCCATTTGCGCGGGAAGGAAAGCGGCCAGCCACTCCAACCCCAGCGCAATGACTCCGCCCAAAATCAATGTCAATACCGTAAAAACTATGCCTCTCATGATGTTCTCCTTTTGTAAATGGTAATATAAATCCGCCCCGCCGCGCAAAGGCCGGCGCGGTTTTAATGCAGGGTAACCGTATCTTTCTTAATAGGCACGGGGGCGGTAAATTTGCCGTCTTCTTCATCGCTCAATTTATGCCTCAGGGCGTAAAAGCCCAGCCCCGCCGTGACGGCCACCGCCCCGACAATCAGCCACGGCCCGGGCAAATAAACCGGCGCGACATACTGCCCCAGCCACCCGGCCGCAAAAAATCCTAAAGAAGAGCCCATATTATAAAACACCATAATCATACCCAAATACCGGCCGCGCGTCTGCGGGGAGGCGATATTGGAGGTCAGGGTCTGCTCACCGGGGCTGACAATCAGCTCTCCCATAGCCGCCAACAGCACGCCAAAAGCAATGGGCGTAAAACTGCCAAAAAACCCGACGGAGCCGTAACCCACCGCATACAGCACGCAGCCAATCAGCATGGAGGTGGTCAGGCGGATGCGTTTCATCAGCAGGCTGGCGTGATACTGCAAAAACACCACCGCCAGACCGTTAATCGTAAAAAACCAGCCGATGTAATGTTCCGGCATATGCAAATAGGTATTGCAGTGAATAGACAGCCCCACCACCAGCTGGGAATTGACCGCCGTAATCAGCAATACATACAGGCAAATTTTGGCCAGGCGGCTGTCTTTTAAAGACAGAATCAGCGACACAAACTGCGGCCGGCGGCTGCGGCTTTTGGCTTCGGCGTAATCGTCTTTTAAAATACGCTGCAAATACAGAACGGTCAGACAATAAGACAGCGCCGTTAAATAAAAAGCATAGCTGTAAGACCAACGCACCAAAAATCCCCCCGCCGCCGGGCCCAGGGCCCAGCCCAGATTCAGCCCCACGCGGATAATGCCAAAGGCTTCCACGCGTTGTTTGGGGGTGGTGTTGTCGGTCACCCAGGCATTGGAAGCGGGGCGAAACGCCGCCCCCAAAAACGTAGTCAGAAAATAACACAAAAGCAACCAACCCGTTTGAAAATGATACTCAATACACAAGGCCAAACCCAGCATGGCCGCCACTTCCAGGGCAATGCCCCACAGCATGATGTTTTTGCGGCCGAACACATCGGACAGTTCCCCCGCCGCCGCGCTGGAAATACTGCGGCTTAACGCCGACAGGGCAATAATCAGCCCGGCCATGGAAGCGGAAAGGCCTTTTTGGCTAATCAAATACACGGTAAAAAACGGAAGGGAAAGACCATAGCCGAAAAGCAACAGCCCGTTGGCTACGGCTACGGAGATCATGGCGCGGCGCGTATGGTTCATATATTATATTGTAATAAATTAAAAGACGGCGGGAAGCCCTCTCCGCATCCCGGACCGGGCATGAGCGCTCTGAACATAAAAACCCCGGGCTCATGCCCGGGGTTGGATTTTCAAACATATCCCTTTTAGCCTGTATAGGCCCAACAGCTACATGGATCAAGCCCTGTACCCAAACCTTCACACTTGGCACATTGCGTCGTGCACTGGTACAGGATGGGTCCGGTTAACTGGGCCGGGGTAATATCTCCGCCCCATTCCGGCATGACCGTGATATAACCATTTTGTAATTTATCAAAATCATCCCTATCCACCGTAACCTGAAAATTCGTGTTGGCTTGCGTCCACTGGCCGCTGACGGCCGTAGTCATCTGGCTATTTGCTCTGGTGGAAGAGCCTGTCCCTGCCGACATAATAGCCTGCAAATTGGAAATGTTGGAACATTGATATTCTGCCGGGGTCCCATAACGCTCTTTGCTATAATAAAAAGCATCCGGATCATCCCCGCTTATACAAGCCGCCTTGGCCTCTTCATAGCTGGCATATTTGTTTTCATTCACCTTCAGGCCAGACGACCGTGACGTGCAATAGAAATAATAGGTTTCCTTCTTAATGCAGCATTCGCCGTCTTCTTCATACTGCACGCCGGGGTCACGCTCATATCCGCTGGAGCAGGTGGACGGGCAAAGAGTCTTCTTTTCTTCCTCCACCGTTTCTCCGGCGCATTTGCCGTATCCCAGCACATTATAGCTCTGGTAGGAGTTCTCCCCCGTCTGCGCCAACACCGGATACCACCCCAGCTCACTGCACGATAAACTGCTCGCCGGCACAGGAATTCGGTTTCCTCCCAGCGTAAAGCCGCTCGTTGGGGCATTGGTGTACGACCGGCTGCTCTCCCCGCTTACTTCCACATCGGCCAGCTTTAACACATTCGCTCTCAGACGCAGCTTTACCCCGCTGTAATTGTTATAGTTCATAGTCGTTATCCGGCTATCCGCTTCATCGCCTACGAAAGAAGCCGTCCCGCTGCTGTACAAAATCCCCACGTTGAAGGCCGTGTCTTCCATATCCAGCGTATGGGCCACGTCTCCAAACACCGCCTGGTAATTGCCGCTGTTCTCTATGCTCACCGTACCGCCGGATTGCACCGTCATCGCGCTGGCGTTTATCCCCCCGGCAGAACTCAGCCCTCCGGAGATCTTCAGATTCTCATACAACCCCATACGAGAAGGGTTGTATGAGACGGAATCAATCGTCTCCATCGTTTGTGCCGGCGCCCAAGAAGCACATAAACACAATGCCGGCAATATATAGAGTAATTTTTTCATACGAAAGCCCCTTTCCTGCAAATGTTTATACAACAAAAATCTATCAAAAAACGCTCCCCGGGTCAAGCCGTTTTTGCGCGCTCGCGCCGAACGCATTTTTTATATACTATTAGTATAAGTATGATTTCCATATTTTTCCAGTCCGTTTTTTCATTTCGTTCTTACCACCGCCTGCGCGCTTTAGGCCCGTGGAGGACGGGGCTTTTTGTGTTTTATCTGCTGCTTTTAGGCGTATTGACGCTTAATATTTGGTTCGCCGTACAGCTTAACGAAAAGCTGCCCGTTTTTCTGCGCGCCGTACCGGAACTGACGTTTGAAAAAGGCGTGCTGACCGCACCGGAAAAGACGCTGTCGGTCAATATACCGGGCGCCGATTTCACCGCCGTGTTTGACGCGACAGCAAAAAATCCCCCCTCCCGCCAGGAATTTATAAACAAACGCATTTTGTTTTTTATCGGCGGGAACAAAATTTACACCGTTTCCGTGGCGGGCGTGCAAAGCCAAACTTTGCCGCCGAGGCTGAACATGAAAGTCACCCCGCAGCTGCTGGAAAAGTACACTCCTTCCATTAAATCGGTTTTACAGGCGGCGGCTTTCTTCGGCTCTTTCTTGGCGCTGGGGCTGTTTTTCCTTTTTTCCTTCCTGCTGGCCGCCAGCGCGGTGTATATGTGGAGCGGCTGGAGGCGCACGCCGCTGCCGGCTGGGGTCATCCTGCGCTGGGCGGCGTTTTTGCAGGGGCCGGCACTGGCGCTGTGGATAGTGAATTTGTTCTGGGGCGTGCCGCTTTTTGTATTTGGTATGTTTATTTTGTTTATGATATACACGCAGCAGATTTTTAACGTCATGCCCGAAGAAAAAAAGAGGTAAAAATGCTACTAAAAATCATCCGCAAATTCAGCTCCGCCCACCGCCTGCCCCATTACGACGGGGAATGCCACAACCTGCACGGACACACCTGGAAGGTGGTGTTTTTGCTGGAAGGAGAAATCAAACAAGACGGCATGGTGGCGGATTTTAAACGGCTAAAACCCCTGCTGGACGCACAGCTGCCGGACCATTGTTATTTAAACGATTTGCTGGAAAACCCAACGGCGGAAAATTTGGCCCCGTATCTGTTTGACAAAACATCCGCCGCGCTCAAACCGCTGGGGCTGAAAATCCGCACGCTGGAACTGTGGGAGAACGAAAATGCCGCGGCCGTTGTTGAAGGTAAATGAAATTTTTTACTCCCTGCAAGGCGAAGGGCCGCACACCGGCATGGCGGCGGTGTTTCTGCGCCTGGCCGGATGCAGCATGAACTGCCCTTTTTGCGACACTAAATACGCCGCCGCGCAAGGCCGCGAAATGACGGACGGAGACATCATTTCCGCCCTGGAGCAGTACCCCTGCCGCAACGTGATTATCACGGGAGGGGAGCCCACGGAGCAGGACTTTGCGCCGCTGGCCCGTGAACTAAAAAAACGCGGCTGGACCGTGCACATGGAAAGCAACGGCGCACAGGACGCAGACGTAAGCGACATTGATTTTTTGGTGGTGTCTCCCAAAAAGCACGTCCATGAAAACATGCTTAAAAAAGCCCACGCCATTAAAATAGTGGTCGGACAGGACACGGATTTCACCGAAATAAAAAAATATTTCCCGTATGCAAACGCCCGCACCGCCGTTTGCCTGCAGCCGGAAAGCAACAAACAGGAGAACATAGACCTATGCGTAAAACTCGTCAAACAACATCCCTTTCTAAGACTCAGCCTGCAAACGCACAAACTGGCAAACATAAGATAAGCCAGGAAAAAATATTGCAAAACCTGCGCGAAATTTTGGCCTATATCGGAGACGACCCCTCCCGCGAAGGCCTGCTGGAAACCCCGCACCGCATTCTGCGCAGCTGGGAGAAACTTTTCGGCGGATACAAAATGCGTCCGCAGGACGTGCTCAAAACGTTTACCGAAGGCTCCTGCGAAGAAATGGTAGTGCTCAAAGACATAGAATTTTATTCCACCTGCGAGCATCATTTGCAGCCGTTTTTCGGCTCCATCAGCATCGGCTATCTGCCCAAAGGGCGCGTGTTGGGCATATCCAAATTGGCGCGGCTGGTGGAGGTGTTTGCGCGGCGTTTGCAAATACAGGAAAAGTTGGTGGCGCAAATTGCCGACAGCCTAATGGAAACCCTGCAGCCCTACGGAGTGATGGTAGTCTGCAAGGCCAAGCATTTGTGCATCAGCTCACGCGGGATAGAAAAGCACAACGCCGTTATGGTGACCAGCGCCATACGCGGCGCGTTTAAAAAGATGGAAGTAAGAAACGAGTTTTTGGATATGATAAAGTAGGATGATACTTTTTTCATTGCAAAAAAGTATCCCAAAAAGCTAACCGCATACAGCGCGTAAAATTATATTTTTTGGGGATTTTATAAACTCGCGATTTGCTCAAACATATAAAATCCTTCTTCCAAAAAATATAATTTTACCAACGCACTGAAATGCGGCGGGGAAAAACAGAAGACATATAATTTTACAAACGCTCCTATTTTCGCTGAAAAATACAAAGACATAATGCACGGCAAATATATAGATATTATGACCAAACAAATCATGGGCATCGTTAATGCGACGCCGGACTCTTTTTACGACGGGGACCCGCAAAACAATTTAGACAAGCTGCTGGCCAAATGCCAAAGTCATTTGGAAGACGGGGCCGACATTTTGGACATCGGCGGCGAATCCACCCGCCCCGGCGCAACCCCCATATCCGCGCAGGAAGAACTGGCCCGCACGCTGGAACTGATTAAACAGGCGCGCAAACGCTGGCCGCAGGCGGTCATTTCCCAGGACACCTTTAAAATTCCCGTCGCGCTGGAAGGCCTGAAGGCCGGCGTAAACCTCATCAATGACGTCAGCGGCACGCCTGATGAAGAAATGTTCAAACTGGTCAAAGATTTCGGCGCGCAAATCGTCATCACGCACAGCCGCGGCAACCCGCAAACCATGCAGACGCTGACGCAATACACGGATTTAATTGGAGAAATAAAAGACTTTCTGGCTCTTAAAATCGCACGTGCGCAGGCCTGCGGGCTGAAAAAAGAGCAAATTATTATTGACCCGGGCTTCGGCTTTGCCAAAACGCGGGAGCAAAATTACAAACTT
Organism: uncultured Elusimicrobiales bacterium; assembly: GCA_944324695.1. Taxonomy (GTDB): domain Bacteria; phylum Elusimicrobiota; class Elusimicrobia; order Elusimicrobiales; family Elusimicrobiaceae; genus Avelusimicrobium. Next base: position 7,902 of record CALUXH010000037.1, read on the forward strand.
TTGGCGCACGCCAAAGAATTTGCTACATTGGGGGTAAGGCTGCTTATAGGCCTGTCTCATAAAAAATTTTTAAGCCAGCCCTCAGAAAAGCCGCCCAAACGCAAAACCCAGACGCTGTGCGCCAATTTCGCCGCGCTGGAAGCGGGAGCTGACATTCTGCGCGTGCACGACGTGCGGGAAACAAAAAAAGCAGTCAATTTCTTTTTGGAACTGGAGGAAAACGCATGAGTAAAGTATTTTTAACGCAGGCTGGTTCGTTTAAAGCCATGCACAGCCACGACGGCACACTGGCAGAACCTTTGCACGAACATCTCTTCCGCTATGAAGCCACCTTTTACGGAGACATCAACGAAGAACGCTTTTTGGTGGACTTCCGCCAGATAAGCGGTATGTTTAAAAATGAACTGGAAAAAATGCTCAACGGCTCCGACCTGACCACCTTCCTTCCGTTCCCGACGGCGGAATCCCTGGCCATTTGGCTTTATGACCGCATCAAGGCCAAAATGCCCAAACTTTACAGCGTCAAAGTGGCCGAAGCCGAAGACCGCTGGGTGGAATACCGGGGAGAAGAATAATGCCTTTAGCCGTACTGGGACTGGGCAGCAATCAGGCCGGCCCCCAAGAACAGCTGGACCGCGCCGTGGAAGCCTTAGCCTCTTTGGGCCAAATCAAAGAAGTGGCCCCTTATATCCTGTCCAAACCCGAAGGCTATGACGCCCAACCGGACTTTGTAAATACGGTGGCGCTCCTGTCCACGCCGTACCGGCCGGCGGATCTTTTGCGCAAGCTCAAAGAACTGGAAAAAAAGCTGGGCCGCGTTCCCACGTTTAAAGACGGGCCGCGCGTCATAGACCTGGATATTTTATTTTACGACGACCAGGTAATCTTTGACACGGACGCCATGCTTTTTGTCCCCCATCCGCGGCTGCATGAGCGGGAATTTGTCTTAAAACCTTTAAGCTATCTGCTGCCTGATTTTGTGCACCCCAAGCTGGGCAAAAGCGTTACAGACCTGTACCGAGAACTAATGCGCAATAAAGGTGTGCCAACCTGTAAAATTTTGTAGAATAAAAACGGAAGTTTCAAAAACGGAGATTTATACATGAAAAAACTGGTTTTATGTTGTGCGGGCGCTTTGCTTTTGACCGCCTGCGCCACGGGACCCAAACAGCCCGGCCGCGTGGGGCAAATGTATTTTACCACCATTGCTTTTGACGTAAACGGGGACGAAATCGCCACCGCTTCGTATAAACAAATTGACGAAGCCGTCAAAGTATATATGAAAGATCCGTCCGTCAAAGTGGAAGTGCGTGGATATACCGATTCCAGCGGCAACGCCCAAAGCAATTTGCGCCTGTCGCAAAAACGCGCCGACCGCGTGGCAAAAGCGCTGCAAATCCGCGGCGTGGACAGAAACAATATTACGGCCAAAGGCTATGGCTCTGAAAAACCCATTGTATCCAACAATACGCCCGAAGGCCGCCAGCAAAACCGCCGCGTGGAAATAGAATTCCCGTATCCGGACAAATAATTTGACGTTTGCGCCCGAGGCAATATGCAGCGGGCGCGTTTTGCAAGCAAACAAGGAGAAGTCATGAAGAAATTAGCTTTGTTGTGCGCCGCCGCTTTATTTTTGACGGCTTGTCACTGTGAAAGAAGAACCACCGGCACCCCTTGCCGCAAGGGTGTTTGCCAGGCCGAGCTGCAAAGCCAGCGCGAAGCCGAAGCCGCGCGCAGAGCCGCCGAAGCGCGCCGCCGCGCCGAGGCCGAACGCCGCGCCGCCATGCGCCGTGCCGCGGAAGAAAGAGCCGCCGCACAGGAACGCCATTATGCGGAAATCGGCCGCGCCAAACGCCGCGGAAATGTTATTACCGTGGAATATGAAAAACCCATTCAGTTCGGTCATAACAGCGACCAGATAGATCCTTCTTCTTTTAAAGAGCTGGACCGCACCGCCCGTCTGCTTAAAAGACATCCGGAAAATAAAATTACGATCAAAGGCTATACCGATTCTCTGGGAGACCCGGCTTACAACGTCGATCTTTCCCAGCGGCGCGCCAAATCCGTGGCGGACGCTTTGATTGAACGCGGCGTACCCGCTGAAAACGTCAGCTATGCCGGTTACGGCGCAGCCAACCCGGTGGCCACCAATGACACGCTGCTCGGTCGCCGTGCCAACCGCCGCGTGGAACTGGACATCAGCGTACAGTAAAAAATAACATTGTGTCTTTAAACCCCGGTCAAGCCGGGGTTTTTTATATGTCCGAAAAAGCCGACAAGATATTGCAGAATGGCTCTTTTGCCTTTCCGGCCGGGACTGGAAAGACTTCCCCGGTTAGAGCAATCCGGAAAATCAGGCCGGACGCAGAAATATCTTTTCAGCCCTGTTCCAATGAACAGATCCGTCAAACGGACGCGACATACCAACAAAGTCTGCTCCTTTTAACCCGTATTGCATCTGTTCCGTATGGCAAAAGTACCGCCCCTTCCGACAAAGTATTTTAGGAACAAAGCCAAACGGGAAAGCCACACAAGCCGAAGAAAAAACCCCGCCCAAAGGCGGGGTTTTAGGAAAACGGTTCTTTATTTTACGATTAGAACAGATCGTCCGTCCTCTTCTTTTGAATAAGGATCCAGCGTCTGTTTCCCATCTACAATATAAAGAAATTTATAGGTACCGGGCGCAATGCCAAGCGTCACTTCCCAGACGTTTCCTTTTTTCTTCAAAGCGCGCGGCTTGGACATGGTAAACCCGCTGACTACGGATACGCTGTCCGCCTCTCCAAAATAGCGGAAGGTTACCTGGCGGTATTTGCTTTTGGGATTTGTTTTCACAATAACGCTGTCTTTCTTTTCCGCAGGTTGCGCCGGAGCCGGCTGTTCGGCAACTTGTTGCTCTTTGACCTCAGGCTGCGGTTTGGCCTCAACCGACGCCGCAGGCTGTGCGGGTGTGGCGGACGGCGTAACCGTTACCGTTTCTTCCGTCACGGTAACTTCTTGCGTTATCGGTGCAGAAGTTTCCGCTACGTCAGAAACTGCCGGGACCGGCTTTTCAACCGAAGAAAACAGGCGGGCAGACAAATTTTTATATAGGAAGAACCCGAATACGCACAGGAAAATGACGTCCACGATAATCAAAAACAGCCATAAATCCTTATTGCCGGTCTGGGCAGAAAGCTTCGCCTCAAATTCCGCCACATCGGGAGTATTTTTTTCTTCGTCTGCCATAAAGCACACCTTTATAAAAAGAGCGGGCGAAGGGAATCGAACCCTCGTCTAGAGCTTGGGAAGCTCCCATTCTACCATTGAACCACGCCCGCATAAATAAGCGTAACTGCGTTTATATTATAGCAATTGTGCGGCCTTTTTGCATCATAAAACTACTTATGCCCGCCGTATCGGCGGCGGATAAATTCCAGCGCGCTTTGCCGGTCGCTCACTTCTCCCTCCACCTGCGCCAGCGCAACGGCTTCCAATATTTCCCCCACCAACGGCGAGGGCGTCAAAGACAGGCTCTGCATAACGTCGCGGCCGTCCAGCAGGCGGGTGGGTTTGATTTTTTGGGGAGAGTCAAAATATTTTTTCAGCAACAAAGACAGCACCTGCATATGCCGCAGCGTTTTGCCCACATTGGCCGTTTTTTTGGCCTTTTCAATACTCATCAGCTTATCGCCGCTTTTGGGCAAAATGCGTTTTAATTGTGCATCGGAAATATAGCTGGTGTAGTCGGCCCAGCATAAAAGCAGCATAGGCAGGGCCGCATCCCCCAAGTCCCTGAAAAATTTATAAGCCCCTCTGTCGGTAATAACGTCATTGCTGGCCAGGTTGCTTGGGCGCAGATGCTCTCCTATCATCGCGCAGATTAAACGGCTGTCCGCTTTGCTGTAATGCAGGCGCTCCAAAATGCCCTTGGCCATACGCGCGCCTTTCTGCTCATGGTAAAAAAAGCGCAGCCGGTCCCCCACCACTTTGGCCGTAGCGGGCTTGGCCACGTCATGCAAAAGCACGGCCGTTTTAAATAATGCTTTATCCGCGGCCACGGGAGCCAGTTTTTTATAATATTTCGGAAACGCTTTTGGCAGGTTCTCCAGCAGCCACTCTTCCCGCTTGAAGCAATCCAGCGTATGTTTAAGCACCCCGCCTTTGCCGTAATAACATTCGGCACAGGTGCGCTGAGCCTCCAGCTCCGGAAACAGTGCCGTCAGCAGGGCGGTTTTCTCCATCAAAAGCACGTTTTCATAGGCACGAGGAGTATGAAACAAACGTTTAAGCTCTTCCTGCACGCGTTCGCCGGCGGACCGTACTATCAGCGGTGCGTCTTTTTTTATTTGTCTCAATACGGCGGGAGTGACGGTAAATTTCAGCTCCGCGGCGTGGCGGAAAACGCGCAACATGCGCAGCGGATCTTCGGCAAACACGCGGGAATTGTTCAGGCGGATCCGGCGTGAGGCCAAATCTTTCACGCCGTCCTTCAAATCTATTAAAAACTTTTTTTGCAGGTTTTTAAAACGGATCTGCGCCTTTTGCCCTTTGGCCGTTTTGACTTCCAGCGCCAGCGGCGCGGTGACGGGATAAGCCAAAGAGTTAAACGTAAAATCACGCCGCAGCAAATCCTCTTTTAAATCCTTCCCTTGGAAAGCGGTTAAATCCAGTTGCAAATTTTCTTTGCGCGTCACCAGCCGCCATACGCCAAACTGCGCGTCCATTTCAAACGCGGCGGCTTTTAGCGCTTTGGCCAAAGCCAGTGCGGCGGGTTTGACGCGGGCTTTGGGCAGGGCCAAATCTATATCGCCGGACGGTTTCTTCAAAAGCGCATCGCGCACCGCACCGCCCACATAATAAGCATCCGGCACAATGCCGCGCAGTATATCGGCCAAACGGTCCATTACGCTCCAGCCTCCGGCCCGGCGAGTTCAGCATGTTGTTTCATTTTTTCTACGGCATCTTCGCGCAATTTGCGTTTCAACACTTTGTTTAAGCTGTTCTTAGGCAAACCGTCTACAAATTCAAAAGTGCGCGGACGTTTATACGTATCCAAATTCTGTTTCAGAAATTTGCGGAACTGCTCATCCGTCAATTCCGCGCCTTCTTTTTTGACGGCATAACATTTAACGAATTCTCCGCCTTTCCCGTCCGGCACGCCGACAATGGCGCATTCTTCTATGCCCGGGCAAGACGCAATAGTCGCCTCCACCTGTGCGGAAAATACTTTCAGACCTTTAATAATAATCATGTCTTTCTTGCGGTCTTTGATAAAGATAAAACCGTCGTCGTCCACGGATACGATGTCGCCGGTTTTGAACCAACCGTCTTTGGTAAACGCGTCACGCGTGGCCTGCGGGTTGCCGAAATATCCACGGAACACATTGGGCCCTTTGACGCACAGTTCTCCTTCGTGGTTGCGCGGCACTTCATTGCCCTCATCGTCCAGCACGATAGTGCTGACGGAAGGAATGGCCGGGCCGACGGATTTGATTTTCTGCAATTCTTCCGTATTTACGCTGACCACGGGGCTGGTTTCGGTCAGGCCGTAGCCCTCCAAAATTTTTACGCCGATTTTCTTTTCAAAACGGTCTTTAATCTCCTGCGTCAGCGGCGCCGCGCCGGACACGGCAAAGCGCACGTTTTTAAACGGCCAGAACTGCAGATACAGCCGTTTAAAGCCTTTGGCTTCTTTGGACAGAACGGCCAAAATTTGCGGCACGGCCAAAATCAGCGTGACATTTTCGCTGCCCATAGCCGACAGCCAGGTCTTAGCCGGCATAATATTGGCCACGATAACCACCTTTAAATTTAAATACAGCGGGATAACCACGCAGGTCGTCCACGCAAAAGAATGAAACATCGGCAGCAGACACAGGAAGCAGTCTTCATCGGTAATTTTAAAAATCTGCGCGCAGGAAATCACGTTGCTGGCCAGGTTGCCGTGCGTTAAAATGGCGCCTTTGGGCTGCCCCGTAGTGCCGGAGGTGTACAAAATAAAGGCGTCATCTTCCGTGCGGGCGCAGGGTCCGGCCGTTTCGTCATGATAGGTGGATTTATTGATTTGCTCCCAAAATTTTTGCACATGAGGGTCGTCCTGCGCGGACTCGGGTATCGTATCCGTGGAGAAAATATACTTCAAGTCAGGCAGGGACGCCCGGGCCTTCAAATAATGGCGGATAAATTCCGCCTGAGTCACCACGGCTTTGGCGCCGGAATTGTTCAAAATAAACAAAAGCTCTTCCTGTTTGGTGACCATAAAGTTCATCGGAATAGCCACCGCACCGATTTTATACAAACCGTAATTGGCCACCACCACGTCTATGGCGTTGCGGTGGGCGATGGCCACGCGGTCGCCTTTGCGTATGCCGTGTTCCCAAAACATATCGGCCGCGCGGTCCACCTGCATCAGCAAATCCAGATACGTTACTTTTTTGCCGGTGGCGGCCTCCACCAAAGCGATTTTCTGCGGGAAGCGGTACGCACTGTCACTTAAAGACGTATATAAATCTTTTCTGCGAATCATAAAGACCTCTCCAGGGGGGTTAACCGTCTTTTTCTTTATTGTAGCTTAAATCAGCCCTGACGCGGGTCCAAAATATCTCTAAACCCGTCGCCCAGCAGGTTCCAACCCAACACAAACAAAAAAATCACGCCGCCCGGCACCGCCACGGTGTACCAGTAAGCAAAAGTGTTGCCGCTGCTGCCCAGCACCCAGTTGCGCGCCATGGCAATGAGCTGGCCCCAATCCGCCGTGCCCGGCTGCGCCCCCAGTCCCAAAAAGGACAAAGAGGCCGCCGTCAGCACGATATAGCCGATGTCCAGGCTGGCCACCACCACGGAAGGATAAATGGAATTGGGCAAAATGTGTTTAAGCAACAGGCGCGGGCCGCGCGCGCCCAGCGCGCGCGAAGCGGTGACAAAGTCGCGGTTTTTCACGGATAACACGTCTCCGCGCACCAAACGCGCATAGGAAGGCCACGCCACCGCCGTCAGCGCAATCATCATATTCTTTATGTCCGGCCCCAACATGGCGGCTATCACCATGGCCAGCACCAGCGAAGGCACGGCAAACACGATATCGGTAAAACGCATGATAATCTCGTCCGCCGCCCCGCCGAAATACGCCGCCGCGGAGCCCAAAAAGAGCCCGATAAGAAACGCAAAAAACGTCACCGTAATGCCTATTTTAAACGCCAGACGCGTGCCCCACACCACGCCGTAATATAAATCATACTGCTGCTCCGTGGTGCCGAATATATGCTGTGCCGAAGGCGGTTGCGGGGTCACCTCGTAACCGGCCTGCGGCAGCTGGTAAGGATTATGCACATTATGCACGGGGGCCAAGAGCGGCGCAAACAAGGCCACCAGCGCAAAAAACGCCACCAGAATAAACCCGGCCAAAGAGGCTTTGTTTTTAAAAATCCGTTTCAGAATACGGTTATTCATGCAGTTTAATCCTCGGGTCCACCGCCGTATAAAGTATGTCCGATAATAAATTGCCCAGCACAAACAGCACCGCCACCATCAGCGAAAAGCCCATAATGCCGGCAATGTCCAGCTGCTGCGCCGCCGTCACGCCGAAACGGCCTATTCCGGGATAATCAAAAATCGTTTCCACAATCACCGTACCGCCCAGCAAGCGGATGAACTGTATGCCCGCCAGCGTAATGACGGGGATAACGGCGTTTTTGCCCGCGTGGCGGTACACCACGGCGCTTTCCGCCAGACCTTTGGCGCGCGCGGTGCGCACATAGTCTTTGCCCAATTCTTCCAGCATGGAAGAACGCATCACGCGCACCATCAGCGCAAAGGAACCGATGCACAGCGTCACCGCCGGCAACACCAAATGGCGCGCCACATCCCAAAATACGCCGATATTTCCGTTTAACAAAGAATCAATAAGCAAAAAGCCCGTATAGGTGTGAAAGGACGGAGAGTGAATAATAACGTCCGTTGTAATGGAATATCCGCCCGGGGGAAACCAACCCAGCTTGCCGTAAAACACCATCAACAGCAGAAGCCCCAGCACAAAAATAGGCAGCGAAAATCCGCCCACCGACAACAGCCTGGCGCAGACGTCCTGCCATTTGTCCTTTTTTACGGCTGACACCGTGCCGAACCACACGCCGAAAAATACCACCAGCACAATCGTTACCACCGCCAGCTGCACGGTGGCGGGCAGGTATTCTTTTATGGCGCGCGCCACGGGCATATTGGCGCTGTGGCTGTAGCCCAAATCCCCCGTCAACGCGCCGGAAAGCCAGCGGCCGTACTGTTTAAACACATTGTCGCGCAAACCGTATTTTTGAATGACTTCTTCCAATGCACCCATTTGGCGCGGGTCTTTGATGTATAAAGACGCGCGCATCTCGGGGCTGAGGCGTTGGGTCAGCAGAAACAGCAGAAACGTGACTCCCAACACCACCAGCGGCAAAAGAAGAAGTCTTCGCAAAATATAACGCAACATGATTTATTTACCGTAAGCCAGCACCACGTCCAGCGTAATGGCCGCGGCCTGGTAAAACTCCTTCAAATCCAGATATTCCTGCGTGGTGTGACAGTTCTGGCAGCCCACTCCCATATTGGGCATTACCAGCCCGTGCTGACACATCACATTGGCGTCGCAGCCGCCGCCCGAAGGACCGGCCGTCATTTTAACGCCGTATTTTTTGGCCGCCGCCATAACCAGTTTTACCGCCGGCGCCGTTTTAGGCACGGACAGCGCGCCGTAACGAAGCGGCGTTTCTATGGTAATAACAGGCTTAATCGTTTTCCCGTCCACGCGTTTGGTAAACGCCTTGGCCGCTTTGGCGAAACAGTCTTTCATGTGTTTGATCTGTTTTTGCAATTTTTGGGGATACAGACTGCGCACCTCGCCTTTCAGCGTCAGCGAAGACATGACTACATTGGTCACTTCCCCGCCGTTTACCACGCCGAAATTGCAGACGGTGTCTTTATCTATACGGCCCAGTTTCATGACGGACAAAGCCTTGGCCGCCACTTCCAGGGCGGAAATTCCTTTCTCCGGGTAAACCCCCGCATGCGCGGCCACGCCCTGAATGGTAACCTGAAAATCACACACCTCCGGCCCCTGTATCAACAGTTCGCCGACGCTTTCATTGTCCAAAATCAGCCCGTCGCGGCCTTTAACTTTGGAATAATCCATATTTTTGGCGCCGCCCATGCCGTTTTCTTCATTAAGCGTAAACAGGGCCTGTACGGGGCCGCAATCCGGCTTTTGTTCTTTAAGCGTACGCAGAACTTCCAACACCACGGCCACGCCGGCTTTATCATCCGCGCCCAAAATGGTCGTACCGTCGCTGGTGACGCGGCCGCCTTTCACCTGCGGTTTAATGCCTTTGCCGGGTTTTACCGTATCCATATGCGTGGAAAGCAAAAACGGTTTGCCCGTGCGGGTGCCTTTCAAAGACGCAATAATATTGCCCGGCGCGTCGGAACCGATTTTTTTGCCGGCTTTGTCCACAAATACGCTGCAGCCGGCCTTTTTGAGTTCCGCCAGCAAGTGCTTATGGACGGCCCCCTCGTTGTAGGACTCGCTGTCAATGCTTGCCAGTTTTAAAAAAGTATCCAAAAGTCTTTTTTCATTGATTTTTACGTTCATATTTCCTCCTGAGTTATACGGCGTAAAGGCTTTTTTCTTTTTGAAACGGCAGGACCGCGCAAGCGCAAAAATGGCCCTCCTGCGTTTGTTTCAGTTCCAGCGGCACACGGCACTGCGCCGCCTGATAATAACGGCAGCGCGCCGCATACGGGCACGGGCAGGAACCGCGCTTTCTTTGCGTTTTTGTTTCCACCGGCTCCCGCTTCTTTTGCAGCTGCGGATCCGGCACCGGCACGGCCGAAAGCAGAGCCTCCGTATACGGATGCTGCGGGTTGTGCAGCAATTCCTCCGCTGGGGCCGTTTCCAGCACGCGCCCGCGGTACATCACGGCAATGCGGTCGCACAAAAACCGCGCCACGGCAAAATCATGCGAAATAAACAGCATGCTTAACGCGCGGCGGCGGCTGATGTCTTTAAGCAGATTTAATATCTGCGCCTGTACCGATACGTCCAGCGCCGACACGGGCTCATCGGCCACCAGCAATTTAGGCTCCAGCGCCAAAGCGCGCGCGATGGCAATGCGTTGGCGCTGTCCGCCGGAAAATTCATGCGGGTAACGATTCAAATGCGCCGCGTCCAGTCCCACGGCACGCACCAACTCCCGCAGGGCGTTTTCCCGCTGGGCTCCGTCTGCATACAGAGCGTGTATGTCCCACGGCTCGCACAAAATTTGGCGCACGGTTTGGCGCGGATCCAAGCTGGAGTAAGGGTCTTGGAACACCACCTGCACTTGGCGGCGCAGTTTTTTAAACCCGGCTTTGGTCAGCTCTTTCAGCTCCAGCCCGTTGACTTTAACGGAACCGGACTGGTATTTTTCCAGCCCCAGCACCACTTTGGCCAGCGTGGTTTTGCCGCAGCCGGACTCCCCCACCAGGCCCAATATTTCACGCTCCCCCACACGCAAAGAAATATCCTCCAGCACGGGTTTGGCCTCGGTCCGGCTCCAAAACTTTACGCCGCCGCGGTCATAGCTTTTGTACAAATGTTCAATTTCTACCGGAGTTGTCATCTTTCTCCTGCAGCCAGCAGCGCACCCGGCGGCCGTTTTTTTCAAAAAGCGGAGGCAGGCGGTCATGGCATTTGTCCCAAGCGCGGGGACAGCGCGGCGCAAACGGACAGCCCTCTTTGGGCGTACCGGGCGCGGGCGGGTATCCTTCAATGGCCGGCAAATGTTCTTCCTTGCGTTTGAGCGACACCAGCGAATGCAACAGCCCCTGTGTATATGGGTGCAAAGGCTTGGCAAAAAGTTCGTCCGCGCGGGCCTCTTCCACGCAATATCCGCCGTACAGCACCAGTACCTCATCGGCGATATCGGCCACAATGGCCAAATTATGCGTGATAAACACCGCTGACATATGGTTTTTTTGCTGCAAATTTTTAATCAGCTTTAAAATCTGCGCCTGGATGGTCACGTCCAGCGCAGTAGTCGGCTCGTCGGCAATCAGCAGGCCCGGGGTTAAACACAAAGCCATGGCAATCATAATGCGCTGGCGCTGCCCGCCGGAAAACTGGAAAGGATACTCATCCATCCTTTTGCGCGGGTTTTCTATGCCCACCTGTTTAAGCAGGCGCATGGCACGGGCCCTGGCCTGCAGTTTAGTGCAGTCCGTATGTGCCAAAATGGTTTCCGTTATTTGACTGCCGACGGTGCGTATGGGGTTGAGGCTGGTCATCGGGTCCTGGAAAATCATGGCTATTTCCGCCCCGCGCAACCTGCGCAGTTCCTGCGGCGGCAGGGACAAAACATCTTTTCCCTGATAATATACATGCCCTGCGGCAATCTCCCCGCCGGAGGGCAAAAGGTTCAGCAGGGAAAGCGCATGTACCGTCTTGCCGCAGCCCGACTCTCCCACCACGGCCAGCACTTTGCCTTTTGGCAAACGGTAACTTAACCCATGAAGCACTTCCGTCTTTCCTTCCTCACTGCGAAAAGAAACCCGCAAATCCTCCACGCTCAGCAAAATGTCTTCACGCGCGTTCATATATTTATTATAGCAATTTGGCCTTTCCTCTTGGGAGGGCGGGCCAGGCCGCCCAAACGCCGGTACCCCGTTATTTCCTCTCCCCTATGGCCCGTTTACAGCAACACCCCCGCATCCGGTTTGGGTGCGGGGGTGCTGGTAAACGATAACTTAACAACTTACGAGGCGGCGTCTGCCGTAGTGCAGGAGTTACCCGTCAGTGAATCAATACCGCAGTATTCCGCACAGATGGCTGCGTCTTCAGAAGAAGTACCCTTCGTGCAAGTCACCACCGTGCTCTGGTACGGGCGGCTCAGCGTATAGGTATATTGACTGTTGTTCACACGTTCAGCAGTTACAGTACCATCCGCCAACTTGTTAAAGTTGGTCTGATCCAGCGTAATGGCAAAGCCGTTGCCGGCGCAAGAAGCGGGAGTAGCTGCTGCGCCATCTTCTCCCGGAGTAGAAGGCGTATAGTTCCCTTTTGTGCAAAAAGTAGGCTGGGCTGCACTGGTAGGAGACACATCCAAACCGCTAAACAGCTTAGAGTAGTTACCTACCTTCATCCAGCGTCTCTGCTGCGCCTGCGCAATGCTGCCCAGCAGCGTGTCCGCTTCAGCCATGCGCGCACGTTCCACCGACTTGAAATACGCCGGCAATGCCATAGCGGCCAAGATGCCGATGATCAATACCACCACCAGCAGCTCAACCAGCGTGAAGCCTTTCTTGTTATTTTTCATACTAATCTCCTCGGGTTCTGTTAAACCCCTTTTGTGCGAGCCGGAGAAGGCAACTGTAGGAGGTTTTAAACAACCTTTTTCTGCCCTCTTCAAAAAATGTATCAAAAAAAAAAAAAGAGTCAGGGGGGGGGCTTTTTGGCGGTGCAAACGGCATTTTCAATCAAAGAACACCAAAAGCGGGATTTGTAATTATTTACGCTTTGATGCAAAGTGCGGGGCGGGCTGAAAACAGGGCAAAATAAATAGGGCAAAGACGTTGATATTTTCGGGGCCGGCCCGGGGGGCGCCATTTGGCTTATACGGAAAACTCCGAACATAACAAACATCTCCGGCCACGCCGGTGGTTTTCTTGATACAGAAAACGCTTCCGGCATAAAACCGGAAGCGTTAACAGATTTTCCTTTTGTCTAACGTTCCAAATATTGCAGGGCTTGCTCCCGGCTGGCGATGCGCCCCTGCCACTGCAACTTGCAAAAGCGGTCTATATTGCTGGATATCTTCCGCCCGCTTAACCCCATTTCCCGCAGTTCACGCCCTTTGACAAAACACGGCTCCAGCGCCGTGCGTTTCAGTCCCGGGCAGACCGCGCGCACCACGGACTCCTGCAAGGCGCTCATCGGCATGGTGGGCGACTTCTGCTCGTCATACACCGTCCACGCGCCCATCAGCTCGTGCACCGTTTCCTTGGGCAAGTGCAAATGCAAAAGGAACTCCTCCCCGGAGGCCCCCAACAAACAGGCGCAAATGCCTATTTTGGCCGGCGTATTTTTGCCTTTGGCAATGGCGCAGTTCCACTTTAACCCCGGATAAACAAATTGGGCCAGACCGTACTTTTCCAGCTGGGCAAACACTTCGCGCAATTTTTTTTCTTCCAGTACTTTGACAAATTCCTGCCGCACCCGCTCGCGGGAAAGCACCAGCGGGTACTCTTCCCGCGCCGCGTCCTGCATCAGACGCGCGGTATTGCGCTCAATGCTCCAGCCGAAACGCCCCGCAAAACGCGCCGCGCGGTACAGTCGGGTGGGATCGTCGGAAAAACTTTTGTCGTGCAGAATTTTGATAACCCCCTTGTCTATGGCTTTCTGCGCGCCGAACGGGTCATAGGACTGGCCGAAATTTTTGGGCAAAATGCTCAGCGCCCAGGCATTGGCCGTGAAATCCCGCCGGAACAGATCGTCCTTAATCGTAGACGGGGACACCTGAGGCAGGGCCCCGGGACGCGCGTAATATTCTTTGCGGGCTTGGACCAGGTCCAGCTTCAGGCCGTTATTTAATTTGACGCGGTAGGTGTTAAACTGGGAAAAACGTTTTTTCGCCCCGCCCCATTTTTTGACGCAAAATCCGGCCACCGCCTCCGGCGAACCTTCAAAAGTCAGGTCTAAATCCTGCGTGTCTTTGCCGCGGTAAAAATCCCGCACGGCACCCCCGACGACCCAAGCCTTTATCCCCAATTTGCCCGCATACTCCCCTATACTGTACAGCAGTTCTCTATGTTTTCTCGGTATCATAATATATCGGGTGCTTTCACCCTTCCCCCCTCCATCAGTTTGGCAAAGTGCTCCAACAGCGGGCTTTGCAGCCCTCCTTGCAGCACCTTCCGCGCAGCCGCGGCAAACCCTTCGGCCGTGCCGTCTGCACCAGCGGGCACGTATAACGGGCTCTCATGCTCCCGCGCCCACTGCGGATGCAAACGCGCCACTTTCAGCCCCAGCGCGGCCGAAGCCGCGGCCACGGCCTCCGACTCATCCGTACAATGCTGCTGCTTTTGCACCACCTCCTTCAGTTCCTCCAGCCCAAACACGTATAACGGGCCGACGTCCAGCTTCAGCTGCTTCAACAAATTGTCCTTAAGCAGGGCATAATCACGCCGCATTTTTTCCAGCAGTTCTTTTTGATTTTGGCGGTTTTTATCCGAGAAAACAAATACCAACAATCCAGCCTGTTCGTCCAAATAAATTAAATCCGTATCCCCGTGAAAAAAAGCGCTGCACTGCGGACAGCAAAACAAATTCAGTTCCCCGCCGAGCACGGCGTCTTTGAGTTCGGGGTTTTGGGTTACGTTGACAAACGACCAGCGATCGGCTTCAAACGGTTCGCAGCCGTTGGGGCAAGTCACAGTTTCGGAAAATTTAAGGGATCTCATAGTTTCTTTATAGCATATACGAAAGGGATTGTCGCAAAAAATTTGCAAAATATGAAAAATAATAGTTTTAGTGTAAAAGAAGCGCATGCGGAAAAATGCTAGAATAAAGAAAACCGCCCCGTTAGCTCAACTGGATAGAGTACCGGTCTTCGGAACCGGTGGTTCGGGTTCGAATCCCGCACGGGGCAGGTTTTGTTTTGGCGGAAATGCGGTCCGGAGTACGGCCCAGAGGGCTTTGGTTCTTTGTTTCAGCCTTTCCAAAATTTGCTAAAATAAAAGTATCTAATCTTGCAGTTCAAGGAGTAAACCCATGGGTGGACATTCGCACTGGGCAGGAATAAAACACAAAAAGGCCCTTGTTGACGCCAAAAAAGGCAAAGTATTTACCAAAATTTTAAGGGAAATCACCATCGCCGCCAAAATGAGCGGCGGCAACCCCGACCAGAACCCCCGCCTGCGCAAAGCCATGGACGACGCGCGCGCGGCCAACATGCCTTCCGATAACGTCAAACGCGCCATCATGAAGGGCACCGGCCAGCTGCCCGGTGTGTCTTACGAAGAAATCACTTACGAAGGCTACGGTCCTGGCTCTACGGCGGTCATTGTGGAATGCACCACGGACAACAAAAACCGCACCTTCGCGGAAATACGCAAAATTTTTACCAGCCGCGGCGGCTCCATCGGCACTTCCGGCTGCGTGTCTTATATGTTTAAAAGCAAAGGCCTCATCGTGGTCAATAAAGACGCCATCAGCGAAGACGACCTGATGAACGTAGCGCTGGAAGCCGGAGCCGAAGACGTGCGCACGGAAGGCGACGCCTACGAAGTCATCACCGCGCCGGACGCCACCTTTGAAGCCGTCAAAAAAGCCATTGAAGCCAAAGGCATTACGCCCGAATCGGCCGAGCTGACCATGCTGCCCGACACGGAAGTAAACATCACCGACGAGCATGTGGCCGAATCTCTGCTGAAGATGATGGAAGATTTGGACGATCACGACGACACCAAAAACGTCTATTCCAACTATAATATCCCCGACGATATTATGGCCAAACTGGACAAATAATTTTCCTTCACCCAAACGCCCGCCTTTACCTCAGGCGGGCGTTTTTTTTACAATAATTGTATGACTGCAGAAAATTCCACCGTGTTGGGCATAGACCCGGGCCTGGACCGCACCGGCTGGGCCGTGGTGCGCCGCGGCCAAAGCGGAGCTCTGTCGTTGGTGGCGTGCGGACTGATACACACCGCCGCGGGACAAGACTTACCCAAACGCCTGGATTATATTTACCAACAGATGCACAAAATCCTGGCCAAATACCGCCCCGCACAGGTGGCTATGGAGCAGAACTTTTTCTTAAAGCGCGCCATCACCATGGCCAACACCGTTATGACGCGCGGCGTAATTATTTTGGCGTGCGAGCAGGCGGGAAAAACTGTTTTCTTCTATCCGCCCAAACGCGTTAAAATGATTTTGTGCGGCACGGGAGCGGCGGACAAAAAGCAGGTGCAGCGCATGGTCCAGCTGACGTTAAACCTGGACAAAAAACCGGAACCGGACGACGTGGCCGACGCGGTGGCCATCGGCATTTGCCACCAGAAAACCGCCCCGCTGAACCAAAAACTTTCCGTCCAGGCCGCCTTCCTGGAAAAAATAAAGGCGGCCAAAGCCGCCCAGTTAAAAAAATTTGGAAAATAAATTATTTTTTCATACAGTACCTGTTCCAATATCCCTGAGGTCCGACACCCCCCTCCTCATAAAATTCTCCCAAAGAAGCACAAAAATGTTTGGCTTCATCATGTTCGGGACGGGCATTGCAGATTTTGACACAGGTTGAATTTCCCGGCAGCCATTGCAAATAAATAGGTTCATACAACAATGTACAACCAGCCGTGCTGCACCGGTAAAGCGCCTTCTTAAAATCCGGCAATTCTATATCCAGGGCCTCCAGGGTAGTATCATAGCTTCCGTTGGCCATATAATAAATTTCATTGGCTTTAATCAGCGCGTCAAACCCCACCAATGCCTGCGTGGCGCGGGATTTGAATACCGCTTTTTGATATTGCGGTACGGCTATAGCGGCCAAAATACCAATAATTAAAACAACGACTAACAATTCTATTAAGGTAAATGCGGCGTTTTTTTCATTCTTCATGCCAAAAGTGTATCAAAAAAAAAAAACGAGTCAAGGCAAGGCCGTTAAACGACAAAAACATCCGGCGAAAAACAGTAACAACAAGCGGCGTAACGACCGCGACAAAAAAGACTATTTTCTGAAATAATTTCCGGATGACGGCTGATTTGGGAGGACTTTATAGTTATGCCCCAGGACGCTGTTTTTAGGGTTCGGGATGATTTTTAAAATAAAAGCTCATGCCGAATGTATGTCAGCATTTTCTCCGCTCTTATAACCTCCCCGGGTTTACGCCCGGGATTTATTGTGAGCGGTATTTATAAAATGCCCGCGTTTTTTAAACGCGGGCGTTTTATTCCATAGTGTATGGAGAAAAACTAACTGATCTGCGCCAAACGCGCAAACAGGTCTTTCTGCTCTTTGGTCAGCGTGCGCGGCACGTCTATGGTCAGCGTAACGTAAAGACTGCCTTTGCTGTTTAAGCCTTTGCCGCTGAGTTTAAGTTTTTTGCCGTTGTGCGTACCGGCGGGCACTTTAACTTTGACGGGCCCGTCCAGCGTCGGCACGTAAATGGTGCCGCCCAGCGCGGCCGTCCACGGCATCAGCGTAACGGGCACATGCAAGTCGTCGCCTTCCAAGCGGTAGGTTAAATGCGGGCGGATTTTAATGGTTAAATACAAATCTCCGTTCCCGCGTGAAGTCGGGTTGCCCAATCCGGTGAGATTGATGCGCTTGCCTTCCCCCACGCCGGCGGGAAGTTTCACCGTTACATTGCGTCCGCCGGGCAAAGTCAGCTGCATGGGGCCGCCGCGGTGCGCATCTTCCAAATTTAACGCCAGTTCCGCTTCCATATCTCCGCTGCGCTGGGAAGCCCCCGCGCCGCGGCCGCCGCCGAAACCTGAAAACCCGCCAAATCCGCCACCCATTCCGCCAAAAATGCTTTGGAAGAAATCGCTGAAATCGGCCCCGCCAAAATTACCGCCGCCGTTGGAACTGAAATTATAATAGGTGTTTCCGTTGCCTCCGCCGTACTGTTGGTATGCGCCGCCGAACGGATTGCCTCCGGCATAAGAACGGCTGCGGGCGCCGGACGCGCCTCCGCCGCGCGCATAATTTTGGTAGCCTTCCTGGCCCACCTGGTCATAAATGGCGCGCTTCTGTTTATCCGACAACACCGCATAGGCTTCGTTTACGTCTTTAAATTTTTCGGTCATGGCCGCTTTTTCGCTTTCCGGGTGCAAATCCGGATGGTATTTGCGCGCGGCCGTTTTGAACGCTTTTTTAATTTCGGCGTCCGTGGCGTTTTTGTTCACGCCCAAAATTTTGTAATAATCTTTATACTCTGCCATACTTTCCCCCTTCTGCCCCCCATTTTATATAATTTCTCCAGGGGAAACAATGCTGCTCATATCACAACACGCAAACAGCAAAACGCCGCTTCGGCTGCTTTGGACGGCCGAAGGCGTTTCGTCTTTGGTAAACCAGTTCATGCAGCTGCTGCTGCCGTGGTATGTTTTAAGCACCACCGGCAGCCTGCTCTGGACGGGGTTTATCGCTTTTTGCGCACTGCTGCCCAATATTTTTTCCTCGCTTTTCGGCGGACAGGTTATAGATAAGTTGGGCCGTTCCAAAACCATGCTGGGCTGTGAGCTGATTCAATTTATCCTGCTGGGACTGATTCCCGTTTTAATTCTGCGGGGAATAGATTACCCCTGGCTTATCGGCCTGCTGATTTTTTTAAGTTCCTTTTTTGACGCACCCGGCCAGCTGGCGCGCACGGCGCTGGCGCCCACATTCTCCCGCTATGCCGAGGTGCCTCTTTCGCGCACGACGGGCGTGGTGGAAGCGCTGGACGGATTTATGGCCGTGTTCGGCCCGCTGCTGGGCGGCATTTTGATAGCGGCGGCGGGGCTGTTTGCCTCCTGGCTGGCCGTGGCGGCGATGTGTTTGATAATTGTTATATTAAGCGTCCAAATTTACAGCCGCCGCAACAAACGCACGCAGCCAAACGCCACCTCTTTCCGCCACGCCCGCGATTTACTGCGCAAAGACGATATCCTGCGCCAAAGCATTTTGTTTACCATGCCCTTCTTTATCTTGGGGCAGTCCTGGGAGCTGCTGTTGGTACCCGGATATATTTATCACTATGGCTATGGCACGGTATACCTGGGGCTGCTGGGGGCCTCTTTCGGATTGGGAGCTTTCCTCGGCGCCGTGAGTTTCGCCCGCGCCGCGAAAAAATTTAAATTTTTTACCCTGCTGACGGCCAATTACGCCGCCTATTTGCTGTCCGTTTTAGTGCTGTATTTTAATTTGCCCAAACCATTGGTACTGGCGGCCACGGTGTTGTGCGGTATGCCTTTCGGCGCGTTTTCCGCCATGATATCTACGCTGATTTTACTGCGCGCTCCGGAAAACGTGCGCGGCAAAATACTGGGACTTTTCGGCACGGCCTCTTACACGGTGGAAAGCGTCTGCGTACTGCTGATTGCCCTGCTGATGCACGCCGCGGGCCTGCACGTCACGCTGGCGTTTATCGCGTTGGTCTTTGCGGGGCTGGTGATTTGGAGCGTAACGCGGCGCAGAGACAAAGATTTTTGGGCCGCCACCTCCGGGAAAACACCACTGCCTCCGGAAGAAAAAATCAAAAAGAAACAACAAGCTCTTTTAGAGTACAAAGCGGGCACCCGGGTGCGGCGCACGGCGCACCTGCCGCAGACCAAATAATTTTCCCGACGGGAAAATGAACTATTTACAAAGTATTTTTTTTTAGGTAAAATAAATAGGTCGGAAGTAAACACGATTTATTCCCCGATAGCTCAATGGTGGAGCGACCGGCTGTTAACCGGTAGGTTGTAGGTTCGAGTCCTACTCGGGGAGCATTTTTAAGACGGAGTACTGCCAAATTTACCGCTAAATGACTGTGGATTTGGCAGTTTTTTTATATCAAAAACCCCCAGCCTCGCACTGGGGGATTTTTTTAGCAACACTTAAATTTTTTGCGCATGGCAAATTCTTCTTTTTTGCCTGTCTTCCAACCCGGCTGTGAAGATGTACAAGCTATCCATAAACATCCCCGCAAGCATGGAGAGAACGAAAAAGCCGGCAGATTCATTTCCACTTGGCCACTGCTTCTGCAGGCAGACCGTCATCGCCCGTCCACTCCCGCAGGGAACCGGCTTTGGACTGTATACACATAAACACCAAGCCGCCTTTGCCGGCTTTGATATTGCGCACGCCTTTGGGGCTTACGCGCACGACGGATCCTTCTTTAATTTCAAACACTTCCCCGTCAATCTGCATTTGTCCTTGTCCTTGCAGCACGATATAGACTTCTTCGTTTTCTTTGTGCGTATGGAAAAACGGCACGGCCGCCCCTTCGGGCATGGAACCGAAAGAGATTTCACTGCCGGTGGTGCCCAGCGCCTCTTTCAAAAACACTTTCCCCTGAAACGGGCCCGTTACATACTGCGCAATTTCCGCCCACGGACCGGCGTTGACGGCTTTAAAATTTTCGCCCCGGGCGAGAGTTTGCAATTCTTTGCTCATAAGAGCCTCCTGTAAATGAATTTTATAGTATAATAAAATTTGTAAGCGCTATTTGTAAAGTAGGCACTTTTTTGTATTATAAGTACCTTTTAGTAACTATTAGCCGCACCGCCGGCCTGAAACGGAGAAATTATGCCACAAAAACCTTTGCCCCCCTGCCCCGTCGCCACAACGGTGGAACTGATTGGCAATAAGTGGAAACTGCTGATTCTGCGCGACTTAATGGGCGGTACACGTCGCTTTGGACAGTTGCGCGCCTCCGTCAGCGGCATCAGCCAAAAAGTGCTGACGCAAAATCTGCGCTCCATGGAGTCTGACGGCCTGGTTCTGCGCAAAGTATACGCGGAAGTTCCCCCGCGCGTGGAATACAGCCTGACCCCTATGGGGCGTTCCCTCGCGCCCGTTATAGACATAATGGCGCAATGGGGCGAAAAATACAAAAAAGCCGCCGCGCGCAGAACCAACAAAAAGGGCGTTTAACATTTCTGCCCGCAGCTTAATATAATTCTTTTTTCTTCTTGCCGCCAGACGGCGCAAAAAGATAGACTGTGAAAAACGGGAGGCTTTATGACCAAAATCACATCCGTTTACTTAGGCGACGGCCAAACCGAACTGACCCACGGCCCCACGGGTGAACAAATTCGTACCGATCTTCCGCCCGACAACGGCGGCAAAGGCCGCTTGTTTTCCCCCACCGATTTGCTGGCTTCGGCCTTTGCATCCTGCGTTTTGAGCATTATGGGCAAAATGGCCGCACGCACAGGCGAAGACCTAACGGGCACACGCATAGAAATAGACAAAGTCATGGCCGAAAGCCCGCGCCGCGTGGGTGAATTTGTGTTAGACATTACTTTTCCCGCGCATTTTACCCAAGAAATGAAAGAGCGTTACGCCGGTGCGGTAAACGCCTGCCCCGTACACCACACTTTACGCGCGGACGTCAAAACGACCGTGCACATTCATTAGGAGGATTTTTATGGCAAACGAAATTATATGCACCTACACGGGCAACACCTGCGTCAGCATGGCTAAAGACGGCGTCAAAGATACGCTGCACACCGAACACAACGATAAACACGAACACATGACCCCGGGTGATATGCTGGTGGCCGCGCTGGGCGCGTGCACGCTGACTATGATGAGCGTGGTGGCGCAGAAATACGGGCACAATATGGACGGCACCAAAATCGTGCTTTCGTCCGTTTTCGGTCCCAATGCCGGCGGTCTGGAAGAAGTGCACCTGCATATTACCTTCCCGCAGGGCACCGATGAAGACATGAAAAAACGCTATTTGGGCGTGGTCAATCTCTGCCCCGTACATAAAAGTTTAAATCCGGCCATTAAATTTACCGTAGAAGCGCATTAAAACGCACCCCGCCTTCGGGCGGGGTTTTTTATACTGCGGGGTAAACTTGCTACAATAAAATATGTTTGCAAATTTTTCCTGGCGCAATGCCTGGCAGTCCGCCCGGGCATTCACCCATACGGCACTGCGCAAATATGCTATGTTCGTGCTGCGCCTGTCCCCTTCGCAAAATATTTTGCAGGGTATGCTGCTTTATACGTTTTTGGGCTGGATTGCACTGTCTCTGCCGTTTATGGACAACGGCCAGGTGGGACTGCTGGACAATCTGTTCACCGCCGCGTCCGCCATGTCCACCACCGGACTGAGCAGCGTCAATTTTGCCGACTCATACACTTTTCTGGGCAAGCTGGTCGTCCTGATACTTATGCAGGCGGGCGGTATCGGCTATATGACGATGTCCTCTTTCTTGTACCTGTCTTTTTCGCGCCGTCTGCGCCTGCGTCATAAAGAAGTGCTGAACACGGAGTTTGCCCTGCCGCGCACCGTGCGGCTGCAGGACTTTTTGCGTACGGCCATTATTTTTACGTTTATGGCGGAAATTATCGGCGCGGCGTTTCTAACAAATTACTTTTACCGCCACGACTATGGATTTATGCAGGCTCTTTGGTACGGCATTTTCCACAGCGTATCGGCTTTTTGTACGGCGGGCATTACGCTGTTTCCGGACAATCTGATGTCTTTCGCCGACAGCAAAACCATCAACATCGTCATTTCCGTACTTTCGCTGGCGGGAGCCATGGGCTTTATCGTGGTGACGGATATGTTTAACTGGCTGGTGCGCCGAAGCAAAGAAATTTCCTATACCAGCAAAATTATTATCGTATTTACGCTGGGCGCTTTGCTGTTGGCCACATTCTTTATTCTTATTACCAATCCGCACCTGACGGCTGCGCAGGCGGCCTTTCAAGCCACGGCAGCCATGACGACGGCGGGATTTAATACGGTGCCGCTGTCCGCCCTGTCGGCCGGCGCGCTGATGGTGCTGATGGCGTTAATGTCTGTAGGAGGTTCCCCTTCCGGCACCGGCGGCGGCATCAAAACAACAGCCGCCACCTGCCTGCTGGCTATTGTATCCAGCCACCTGCAGGGACGCAAGCAAATTACCTTCCTAGGCAAAGAAATTCCCACTTACCGTCTATACATCGCCACGTCCAGTTTTATCTTTTATATTTTCCTGCTGTTTGTTACGCTGTTTTTACTGGTATGGACGGAAAGTCTGCCGTTTTTGGATTTGCTGTTTGAAGCCACGGCCGCACTGGCTACGGCGGGCATCGGCTCCGGTGTGACGGAACAGTTAAGCCCGCTGGGCAAACTGATTATCATAGCGGCCATGCTGGTGGGCCGCGTAGGCGTTGTTACCTTCGGCATGGCTCTGCTGAACCAAACCGACGAAGACGAAGAACCGCAAGCGCCCGCCAAACACGAAGATTTGGCCGTTTGACCTCTGCATAACGGCCAAAACTGCTAGAATATATATATGAAATTTTCCCTTATCAGTCTGGGCTGCCCCAAAAATTTAACCAACAGCGAAGAGTTCTCCGCCCGCCTGATCGGCAAAGGGCATGAGCTTTTGCTCTCTCCCGAAGGGGCGGACGTACTGATTATTAATACCTGTGCGTTTATCGCTTCTGCGGTGGACGAGGCGCACCAGACCATAGCCGACGCGCTGGAACTGAAAAAACAGGGCTTGATCAGCCGTGTGGCCGTAACGGGCTGCCTGGTGGAACGGTATAAAGAACAAATTTTGAAAGAATTTCCGCAAGTGGATTTGGTGTTTTCCATCGGGGAGCAGGAAAAAATAGAAAAGACGCTTACGCAAAGCGGCGCGCTGCTCTCCCCGCTTCCCAAAACGCTGTACCTGCCCGAATATAAAATGAGCCTGACCGCGCCGCATACGGCCTATTTAAAAGTGGCCGACGGCTGCAACAACCTCTGCGCTTACTGCACCATTCCGTTTTTGCGCGGGCCGTACCGCTCCAAACCCATGGACGACATTTTGCGCGAGGCGGACCTGATGGCGCAAAACGGCGTAAAGGAAATTTCGCTCATTGCCCAGGACACCACTTCTTACGGGCAGGATTTATACGGCAGACCCTGCCTGAGCGAGCTGTTGGAAAAACTGTTGGATAACCGCCGCATAAAACGTTTGCGCATTATGTACGGATATCCGCACCGCGTCACACGGGAGCTGGCGCAGCTGATGGCTTCCACGCCGCGCATTTTCCATTACCTGGACATTCCCCTGCAGCACATCGCCGACCCCGTGCTAAAACGCATGAACCGTCACTGCGACGCGGCGCAAATACGCCGCACGCTGGATATGCTGAAAAAACACGTCAGGGACATTTCCCTGCGCACCAATTTTATCGTGGGTTTTCCGGGCGAAACGGAAACGGATTTCAAGGAACTGCTGGCTTTTGTAAACGATTATGAGTTTGACAATATGGGCGTGTTTGAATATTTCCGCGAAGAAGGCACCGCCGCTTACGCCCTGCCGGACCAAATCGCTCCTGAACTGAAGCGCGAACGCCGCCTGCGGTTGGAAGAGGTCCAAAGCCGCGTCATAGACCGCATCAACAAACGCCTGCTGGGCAGCACGCTGGAAGCCATTTCCGACGGGGAAACTTTCGGCCGCACCTATAAAGACGCGCCGGATATTGACGGACAGGTTACCTTTACCCACTCCGTGCCCGCCGGACGCATTTTTAAGGCGGAAGTTATCAAAACCGAAGGATACAAACGTACGCTCAGGCCGCTGATTTAATAAATAGCACTTCAGCGCAGTTCATAAGTTTTATGGTTGTTTTCTGTGCTCTTGTAAACGACGCCGAAACTTAGGCAAACGCGGTTTGCCTCGTCGCTCTCTTCCGCCGCATAACAATACCGCTTTTCCCCATATTTGGGGCTGGCGGAATAGGCCAAATAAGGGGGGGGCCGGCTCGCACAATATGCTACTCCTGTCGTCCCGCCTCCGGTACCGTCGTTGGTGTAACAGGTAAAATTTTTCGCAAAGCAAGCACCTCCGGCCTCATTGATCGTGCACGGAAGTCCAATATCCAAATCTTCTATCTGCGTCGTATAGTACCCATTGGCCATATAGTATCTGTCCTGGGCCTGGCGTATGGCATTGCCCAATATTATCATTTGGGTATAGCGCGCCTTCATCACCGCCACTTGATACTGCGGCACGGCTATAGCGGCCAAAATACCGATAATTAAAACAACCACTAACAACTCTATTAGCGTAAATGCGGCGTTTTTCTCACTCTTCATGCGAAAAGTGTATCAAAAAAAAAAAACGAGTCAAGGAAGAAAGATTAAACCGCCTAACACTCCAACGAAAAAACAACAGACGATACAACACTCTTATTTCCTCAATCAGAATGGACTTTTCGGCAGTCTCTTCATTTTCGCTTTCATAAAGGCGGAGAACCTGAAATAAGTTCAGGATGATATGGTTTAAAAAGGCGGTTTTATAATTTAGACGACATACGAAGAAGCCCCTCTTCAAAACGATTTTTATTCTCCATAATTTATCAACCAAACAGTATAAGCTTTTTTAAAAGACGCAAACAAATAAACAGGGCCTTCTTTAAACGAAGACAGCGCCTTCCCCTCTTCTCAAAAGCCGTCTAATATGCTATGCTGGAAGTCCGCCCCCTGGGGGCCGGAGGAGGCCGCACCATGAGAATGATTGACCTGATTATTAAAAAACGCGACGG
>CALUXH010000038.1 GCA_944324695.1 uncultured Elusimicrobiales bacterium
AAGCGGCGTTTTGGATAGCGGGTATCGGCATGCTGATCGGGCTGGCCACCTTCCTTTTCGGCCAGAAAAAATACCTGGCGGGCAAAGGGCTGCCTCCGGCGGAAAAACCCGTCTTTTACAAAGACCCGGCTCTGTGGGCCGTATTTTTGGGCGCGTGCGTCATTGCGCTGTATATGAAAGGCTGGCACTGCGCGGCCTGGATTTGCGGCGCGGCGGTGGCGCTGGGATATTTGGCCTATATGAAAATGCGCAAACACCCCAAAACCCAAAATCAGGCCCCGCTGACTACGGAAGAAAAACACAAAATTGCGGTGATTGCCATTATGGCGTTTTTTACCATTTTCTTCTGGGCGGCGTTTGAACAGGCCGGCGCGGCGCTGAACTTGTTTGCCTATGAATACACGGACCGCGTTATTACGCTGGGCGGCTGGAGTTGGGAAATACCGGCCAACTGGTTCCAGTCTTTAAACCCGCTCTACATCGTCATTTTTGCACCGCTGTTTTCCAAACTGTGGATTAATCTGGCCAAAAAAGGCAAAGAGCCTTCCACCCCCGCCAAATTTGTGGTGTCTTTGTGGCTGCTGGCGGCGGGCTTTGCGGTCATGCTGCTGGGCGCTTTTGCGCTGATAGGCAACGCCAAAATCAGCCTGTTCTATCTGGCGTTTACCTACCTGTTCCATACATTCGGCGAGCTGTGCATTTCCCCGGTGGGCAAAAGCATGGTGACCAAGCTGGCCCCGGCGCGTTATGTGTCGCTGTTAATGGGCGTGTGGTTCCTGTCCAATGCGGCGGCCAACAAACTGGCCGGCGTGTATTCGGGCTACTTCCAGAAAATCAGCAATGTGCAGTTCTTCCTGTGGCTGGTGGTGGTGCCGCTTTTGGTGTCGGGCATACTGCTGATGAGTATGAAAGGCATCAAAAAATGGATGCACGGCGTGCACTAATTTGCCGTCCATTTTTCCGTATAAAAACCCCGCCTTTAGGCGGGGTTTTTACCGTCAAACAACTCTTTTACTGCCCACCGCCAGTGCTAGTGCCACCGCCAGTGCTAGTGCCACCGCCAGTGCCCTTGGCGGAATCTACTGATGTGCAGGCCCCTTCCGTCGAGTCAATACCGCAGTATTCGGCACAGATGGCTTTATCTTCCTCATTTTTCGGAGTGCAAGTAACCACCGTGCTCTGGTACGGGCGGCTTAAAGAGTACGTATATTGGCCGTTGCCCACGCGGTAAGCCGTTACAGCGGCGGTGTCCAAGTTCGTGTTATTCGCATCCAACACAATAGCAAAGCCATTGCCACATGTTGCGGGAGCATTACTTCCGTTAAAGGCGCTCTCAATATTTGCGGTACCCTTGCTGCAGAACGTCGCTACCGCTTCAGACGTAGGCGATACGTCCAAGCCGCTGAATAATTTGGCATAGCTGCCCGTTTTCATCCAGCGTCTCTGCTGCGCCTGGGAAATGCTGCCCAGCAGCGTGTCCGCTTCGGCCATGCGCGCACGTTCCACCGACTTGAAATACGCCGGCAATGCCATAGCGGCCAAGATACCGATGATCAATACCACCACCAGCAGCTCAACCAGCGTGAAGCCTTTCTTGTTATTTTTCATACTAATCTCCTCGGGTTCTGTTAAACCCCTTTTGTGCGGGCCGGAGAAGGCAACTGTAGGAGGTTTTAAACAACCTTCTCCGGCCCGCTTCAAAAAATGTATCAAAAAAAAAAAAACGAGTCAAGGGGGTACCGTTTTGCCCAAGCAAACGGCACAATCAAACAGGGGACACCAAAAGCGGGATTTATTTATGCCAAACACGTATAGGTTATCGGCATAAAAAGCAAAGACAAACAAGGAGGAGAGGCTGTGTTACGGCAGCTCAGGATGACTTTATGTATATTTTGTCATAGTGAGAGGTCTTTGCTCAGCCTACCAGGCGTTTTGCCGTTCTTTGTTTTCAGTCATTTCCGCGCGTCGGAACGCTGTTTTTGCTACACTATTATATATGAAGAAAATCCTTTTTGGCTCTCTGCCGTTTTTAGCGCTGTTGTGTCTGTGTGCCTGCGGCGGTTATGAATATACAACCGTCACTTTGCCCGATGGTTTTGCCATTCGGACCGCACTGGCCGATACACCGCAGAAAACGGAAAAGGGCCTGATGTTTGTTAAAAAACTCCCCGCTGATGAAGGCATGCTGTTTGTGTTTGACCAAGAAGAGGAACACTATTTCTGGATGAAAAACACACTGATAGATTTGGATATTATTTTTTTGAATCCGCAGGGACGCATTACCGTGCAGTATGAGCGCGTGCCACACACATATACCTATACGCCGGATACAGAGGTGCCTGTCGTGAGCGGACAGGCACAATATGTACTGGAGGCCGCCGCCGGCACCATTACGCGCCACGGTTTACAACCGGGCGACAGACTGGAGTTTGTGTTACCGCAATGAAACGGAACGTTTGCTTTTTTCTCATCCTGTTTTTTTGCACGCCTTTTTTGGCGGCGCAAAGCCCAAATATGGACTTATTGTACGCCAATGCACGAGAGCACCTGATTCATCTGATTCATATTGACACCTCGCAGCCGGAGCCGAATGAAACCGCCGCCGTGCGTTACATTTACAAAGAGCTCAACAAACACCGCATAGACTGGGACTTTCTGTCCCCGCGCAAGGGTTCTGCCAACTTGCTGGCGCGCATAAAAGGCTCCGACCCGCAGGCCAAACCCCTGTTGCTTATTTCCCACTTAGATACGCAGGCCGCCGGAGAAGGCTGGACGTTTCCCCCTTTTAAAGCCACTGTGCGGGACGGACGCATCTACGGACTGGGCGCCACCGACGCCAAAAATTACACCGCCATGCACCTGGCTCTGTTTACGCAGATACGGGATTCCGGCCTGACGCCGAAACGCGACATTATTTTTCTGGCCACCTCCGGCGAAGAATCCGGCAGCGACACGGGCCTGAAATGGTTGGGCGAAACGCAATGGGAAAAAATTAACGCCGCTTATGCCTTAAACGAAGGCGGAGGCCTGATTAAAAATGACCCGCACGGCCACACCCTGCTGTTTGCCGAAGCGGGCACCAAAATGTATATGGACATCAAAATCTCCGCCTCCGGCGAAGCGGCCCATTCGTCCATGCCCGTGGCGGACAACGCCGTCTACCGCCTGTCCCAGGCGCTTTCCCGCCTGCCGGATTTCAATCCCCCTTTCCGTTTAACGCCGGCGACAAAAGAGTTTTTTACCCGCATTTTGCCCCTGCAGGATGAAGACGGGCAAACCACCATGCGCCTGCTGCTTAACGGTACGCCGCAGCAACAGCAAATGGCCGCCGACATCATGGCCAAGGACCCTTTTTTCCGCACGCAGTTAAAAGACACGATTAATCCCGTGAATATTTCTTCCGGAACGGATACGGGTTCTTCTTCCGCAGAGGCTTCCGCCGTCGTCAACGTGCGCCTGCTGCCGGGCACCGATCCGGATGCATTTTTGGAGGAACTCAAAAATTTTTTGGGAGAAGAAGACTATTTGACCCTGTCGGTGCTGGAACGGCCCCAGCTGTCTTTTCCTCAGCCAATGGACGGGACGGACGAATTGTTCGCCTCCATTACCAAAACCGCCCAGCGCATGTGGCCGCACGCGGCGGTGGTGCCGGGCATGAGTCCAGCTTCCGGAGACAGTGAATTTTTACGCCGTCTGGGCGTGATAACCTACGGGCTGGGGCCGGCTATGGACTCTGAGGGGCCGGCGGCCTCCCCGCATGCGCCGGACGAATACATTTCCGAAGAAGATTACCGCGAACAGGTGGAATTTTTCACCGCGCTGGTGTATGACTTTGCGCTGGGGCAAAACATTCTGCCTAAAACCGGGGCGCAAGCTCCCGCGGAGAACGCAAAACAATAAATATGGACGAACAAACCAAACAAGCCTTGCTGAAGTTTCAGCAAACCGAACTGACGGAAAGCCTGATTTACGACAAACTGGCCTCCCTGGAAAAGAACCCTGACAACGCCGCCATACTGCGGCGCATCGCGCGCGAAGAGGCGCGCCACCACGACATTATAGGCCAAGTTACCGGCCGGTGCGCCCTGCCTGACAAAGGCAAAATTTGGCGTTACACGCTGCTGGCGCGCCTGCTGGGGCTGACTTTTGCCGTCAAACTGATGGAAGGAGGCGAAAGCCACGCCTCCGCCGCTTACCGCGCCTTTGGAGATTATCCGGCCGTTCAGCAGCTGGCCGAAGACGAAGACAAACACGAAAACGAACTGATATCGCTGATTAACGAAGAACGCTTAAATTACATCGGATCGGTGGTGCTGGGGTTAAGTGACGCGCTGGTGGAGTTTACGGGCGCGCTGGCGGGCTTTACCTTTGCCTTGCAAAATCCGCGCCTGGTGGCGCTGACGGGCGCCATTACGGGCATTGCGGCGGCGTTAAGCATGGCCTCCTCGGAATACCTCTCTTCCAAAACGGAAAAAACCGAAGGCAAGCACCCTTTTAAAGCAGCCGTCTATACGGGCGGAGCGTATATTCTGACGGTCGGCCTGTTGGTGGCTCCGTATGCAGTGCTGAATAATGTATTTGCCGCGCTGGGGCTGATGCTGTGTTTTGCGCTGTGCGTGATAGCGGCGTTTACGTATTATTACTCTGTGGCCAAAAGCGAAAGCTTTAAAAAACGTTTCTTGGAAATGGCCGGTTTAAGCTTCGGCGTGGCCGCGGTAAGTTTCCTCATCGGATACCTGCTGCAGGCCTGGACGGGGATACAAGCCTAATCCCCAAGCCGTGCGTTTTTACGGAGAGTTCGCCACACTAAAAGCTATAATATTTCCCCGGGCCGAAGGACGGACCCAAGGTGCCGCCTAATGCTTTGCATACACGCTCTTCCCAATCATCCAAAGAAATGCACACGCGGAGGCCGAAGGTTTTACGAAATGACCCGTTGGCAAAAGTAACACCAATCTGAGGCAACGCGCCGGTCCTGTCTCTGCAATATGCCGCTCCCCCGCCGCTATTTACATTGCAGTAATAACTTGTATTGAAATAAAAACACTGTGTGGCCAGACCGCCGGAATTGCAATCCTCTACCGACGTTACCCCGGAAATACCTACCCCCAGGTCATCCCATTTGTCACTATAGGCGCCGTTGGCCATATAATGCACTTCCTGGGCTGTACGTATGGCGTTGAGCAGAGGTAAAACTTCCGTAACGCGGGCTTTGGCTACAGCCATTTGATACCGGGGCAAAGCCACTGCGGCCAGTATGCCGACAATTAAAACAACGACTAACAACTCTATTAGCGTAAATGCGGCGTTTTTCTCACTCTTCATGCGAAAAGTGTATCAAAAAAAAAAAACGAGTCAACTCGTCTCCTTCAATAAAAAAGCCGACGCCGGATTCGGCAGCGTCTTGATACATACCACTCACAGTAAAACTCCCCGCGCGCAAACCTGGAAAATAAATGAAAATCCCGCCACAAGAAAACGGGGTTTTCTTTCTTGATTAGCCGCGGGCAAAACCCAGCAAAGTCAAGGTTTTGAAACAAAGAAACTTCAAGCGCAAGCCCGGGAAATTTTATATAAAACAGAATTTTTGCCGCATCGGATAAAATATAAACCAGGGGATAAAGTCCGTGCTGTATATGCCGAGCAAAGACAAAATTTTTAGAACCTCGCCTTGCCGCCTGCCATATCGGATGGCGCATGGGGCGCTATAAGTCGGCCTCTATTTCTATCGGGCAGTGGTCCGAGCCCATCACATCAGAGAGCATGCGCGCGCTTTTGAGTTTGCCCACGGACTTATCATCAATAAAAAAGTAGTCAATGCGCCAGCCCACGTTTCTTTTGCGCGCACCGGTTTTGTAATCCCACCAAGTGTAATGACCGCCTTCTTTGACAAAACGGCGGAAGCTGTCGGCATATCCTTCGGTAAAAAACCGGTCCAGCCAGGCGCGTTCCTGCGGCAAAAAACCAGTGTTTTTTTCGTTTTCTTTGGGGCGGGCCAGGTCTATGGGCTGATGGGCGGTGTTCACGTCCCCGCAGACGATGACCGTCTTGCCCGTTTTAAACAGTTCTTTGCTTTTCTTTAAAAAGAAATCGTAAAAACGCAGTTTAAAATCTATGCGTTCCGGCCCCTGTCCGCCGTTGGGAAAATAAATATTCAAAAAGAAAAAAGTCGGATACTCCAGTATCAGCGTGCGGCCTTCCCGGTCAAATTCTTCCTTTCCCAGGCCGTACTGCACGCTTAACGGCTCCCGCCGCGCATACACGGCCACGCCGCTGTATCCTTTGCGCTCGGCGGAGGAAAAATAGGCATACCAACCCTGCGGTGCGCGCAAAGCCTCGGAAAGTTGGTCCGGCACGGCTTTGGTTTCCTGCAAGGCCAAAATATCCGCCCCGCAGGTATTTAAAAAATCCGCAAATCCTTTTTTTTCCACGGCGCGCAGGCCGTTTACGTTCCATGAAATAAATTTGGTCAGCACGGTGTGCTCTCCTTAAAATAGTATAATAAGTATTATAATAAATTGCCCGCCTTCGGACGTTTTAGGAGTCAACCATGATTAAACAAGGAAAATGTTTTTTTACCTCGGAATCCGTTTCCAAGGGACACCCCGATAAAATCTGCGACCAGATTTCCGATTTGATTTTGGACGAAATTTTGAAAAAGGACCGCACCGCGCGCGTGGCGTGCGAAACCTACATCACACGCGGTCTGGTGATCGTGGGCGGAGAAATTACCACCAAAACCTGGGTGGACGTGGAACATTTGGTGCGCGGGCTGCTTAAAGACATTGGATACACCGACGCCAAATACGGCTTTAACGCAGACACCTGCGCGGTGGTTAACGTCATCGGCAAACAGTCGCCCGACATCAGCCAGGGCGTGGACGTGGGCGGCGCGGGAGACCAGGGCTTAATGGTCGGCTACGCCGTCGATGAAACCATGGAATACATGCCGCTGCCGCTGGTGCTGGCCAACGATATTCTGCGCAATTTGGAACGCGCGCGCAAGAGCAAAACTCTGCCTTACATCGGCCCCGACGCCAAAAGCCAGGTAACCGTGGAGTATCAGGACGGGGAACCCGTGCGCGTGGACACGGTGGTGCTTTCCACCCAACACACGGAAGATATTTTAGACCGCTCCGGCAATAAAATCACCGAAAAATCCAAAGACGAAATCGCCGCGGTGGCCATTTTCCCCGCCATTAAAAAATGGATGGACAAAAACACCAAGATTTTAATTAATCCGACGGGCAAATTCGTCATTGGCGGCCCGCAGTCCGACACCGGCATGACGGGGCGCAAAATTATCGTGGACACCTACGGCGGACGCTGCCCGCACGGCGGCGGCGCATTCTCCGGCAAAGACCCCACGAAAGTGGACCGCTCCGCCGCGTACATGGCACGCTACATCGCCAAAAATATCGTGGCGGCCAAGCTGGCCAAAGAATGCACGGTGCAAATCGCTTACGCCATCGGCAAAGAAGACCCCGTGGGTTTTTATGTGGATACGGACGGCACGGGCAAAATCCCCGATGAAAAACTGGCTGATGTCGCACGCAAAATTTTCCCGTTGACGCCGAAGGGGATTATTGAGCATTTTAAACTCAGAAATCCCATTTACTTGCAGACGGCCGCCGGCGGGCATTTTGGACGCAAGGAATTCCCGTGGGAAGCTACGGACAAAGTAAAAGCTCTTCAGGCCGCCGCCAAATAACTTTGATTCGCAAGGCCCTGCTCAAAGTAGCGGGGCCTTTATATTTGCCCGCTTACTGTGCGTTTGTCTGCTGATAGCAGGCATAATTGCCCAGGACCTGGCGGGTGTAACCCATAGATTGCAGTATTTTCCGCCAGCCTGGGCCGTCCCCGTAAGAAGGGCACATGCCAGACAGTCCCCCCATTTTCCGGTCTTCTGAAGGCAGAGTTAAGTAAACGCCAAAGCCGTTGAGCATATATTTCCCGGACGTAAATACCGCGCGGGTAATATTGGCCTCCAAACTGAGGGTAATGCCCGGGGATTTGCCGTCCCGGACGGACAACACGCAATCATCTACCCAATGGCCGCCGTCATGCCAGCCGGTCTCCTGCCGGACTATCTCCGGAAAGGCGGATGCATAATCAATATCCAACAGATTCAGACACGAAGTATAGCGCCCATTGGCCATGTAATAACGTTCCTGTGCGTCCAGCAAAGTCCGGCCCCACGTCTGCAGGGCGGCGGCGCGGGAACGCCAGACGGCTTTTTCATACCGTGGCAGAGCTATGGCGGACAGAATGGCGATAATTAAAACAACGACTAATAATTCTATCAATGTAAAACCGGCTTTGAAAGCACGACTCCCAAAATTTTTACCGGAAAGCCGTCTTAGATTTTTCATTTTTTTACCCCTAGAACACGCCGTCAAACAAGCAAATATCGGCCATAACGACTTTTTATTTTGGCCATGTATAGGGTATCAAAAAAAAAAAACGAGTCAACCCCCGACGAAAAACAGCCAATAAACGGCCGCGGCAAACGGCATAACGGCAAATAAGGAGGAGATTATGCATGACAATTCCTCATGAATACTCGTAAAATATTTTCTCGGGAAGATTTTTTCAGAACAGCTTTGTCTTTTGTTACGGCTTGGACAATATCCTCCGGCGAAGCAGGGGGTTTTCTTGATACAAAAACCCCGCGCAACCTGTGTTGCGCGGGGCGGAAAGTGAACTGCTTATGAGAACCTGCGGTACTCCCGCACGGGTGCGGTACGGCCTGGCACCCATGCTTTTATCCGGCGAACGAACCGCGGATTATTTTTCCTCGGCGGCGGCTTCGGCCTTCGGGGCCTCGGCTTTAGCGTCGGGGATGGTGGGTTCTACTTCGGTCAAAGCTTCAATTTTCACTTTGATTTTGGCCGTAACGGTGGGTTTCAAATAAATGCCCACTTCCGTTTCGCCCAAGGCTTTGACGGGCATATTCAGCTCAATATTTTCTTTGGCGATTTTGTGCCCCAAAGCGGTCAGCGCTTTGAAAATATCAGCTTTGTTGACGGAGCCAAACACCACGCCGTCGCTGTTGACGGTTTTGGTAAAGGGCAATACCACGCCTTCCAGTTTTTCGGCGATGGCACGGGCTTCTTTGAGTTCGGCCTCAATTTTTTTGGCGCGGCGTTCGGCCCCAAGCTGCCAATTTTTGACGGCGCCCGGGGTGGCTTCTTCGGCCAGTTTCTGCGGCACCAGGAAATTTCTGGCGTAACCGGTTTTCACTTCCACGATGTCGCCGGCCATGCCCAGATTTTTTACGTTTTCTCTCAAAATAACTT
>CALUXH010000039.1 GCA_944324695.1 uncultured Elusimicrobiales bacterium
GCCTTTTGCCCGCCTGCGCCATGCCGGTATTTATCGGTTCTTTCGGGCCGGAAGCGGCCGCGGCTTTCGGCGGGCTGAACCAGGTGCTTTTGGGGGCTTTGCTGTGCGGTTTTTATGCGTGGCAAACGCGCAAGGATTTTAATATGCTGCTGGCCGCATTGATTTTAGTGTTGTCTTTTGTCAGCAACAGCGGTGTATGCATGGGCGCAGCTTTGCTGGCGCTGGGCTTTGCCCAAAATACCCGTTTGCTCAAAGCCGCGGGCGTAGGGGTATTTGCGCTGGCTTTGTGCTGGCTGTACTTCCATTTGCAGACTACACTGCTGGTGAAGGCCTATTATTTGTGCGCCTCGGGTGTTTTGCTGCTGGGGGCGTACGCCTGGCTGAAAAGGGGGAGCTATGCGCGCTAAACTGTTTTTCTTCTGCGCCTGCCTGCTGGCGGGCGGTTTAGGCGGGTATGCCGTCAGCACACAGCGCGCGCTGGCTTCTGCGCGCGTGGTGTATTTTAAGACGGCCCCGGTGGATCCGCGCGCTTTGTTGAGCGGGGATTATATGGAGTTGTCTTATGACTTTGAAGCCAACCGCCCCTGGGAAAAAGACGGCCCCCTGACGCTGTATACCGATGAGCGCGGCATCGCCCGCACCGAAGGGCCCGGCATGCCGCTGACGCTTGCGGCACATTTCCTGCGCTACCGCGTACCGCACCAGTTTTATTTTCAGGAAGGCACGGGGAAAAAATATGAGAATGCGGCCTATGCCAAGGCCGCTGTGCTGCCCGGGGGCTCGGTGCTTCTTTTGGCCCTGACGGACGAGAATTTGAACGAGCTGTAAAATCCTTTTATTTTTGGCCCCGACTTAAAAACCCCCGCCAAAAGCGGGGGTTTCAAATATTTTTATCGGGTCTGCGGAACGGGAGGAGGACATTTCCCTCTGGCACCGGAGGTGCAGCATGACTCATTTACCGCCAGAGAATCTATCTCACAGAACATTGCACATATAACTGCCCCG
Source organism: uncultured Elusimicrobiales bacterium (assembly GCA_944324695.1). Taxonomy (GTDB): domain Bacteria; phylum Elusimicrobiota; class Elusimicrobia; order Elusimicrobiales; family Elusimicrobiaceae; genus Avelusimicrobium. Next base: position 1,006 of record CALUXH010000039.1, read on the forward strand.
TATTCATCCTTGCTTTTGCAGGTAATGTGGTTGTCCCAGTAATAACGGGAAAGTTCATAGGGGCTGCTGCCACTGGTGTTTTGGCGTACGGCGGTTACGTTTCCCTCGCTGTACCCTGTGCCGGATAACACCAAGGTAAATAACCCGTTTTGCCAGCGGGTGCCGGATGCGCCGGGAAAGGCCATGTCCAGCTCATTATATGTCCGTGCGAATTGCCCACGGCGCATAAACTGGCGTTGCTGGGAGTGGCTGATGGAATTTATAAAGCCGCTGGTTTGGTGCACGCGCGATTGTTCCGCCGCTGTGAAATATGCCGGCAAAACGAGGGCGATAGTGATCCCGGCAATGAGCAGGCACGCAAACAAGGGCACAAGCAAGCCCAGCAGCCAGACCCAAAAGGAACTTTTCATTGTGCCGACGGGGCCGTCCGTGGGTTGGTAATCTTCGCTGACCACCAGGCAGCCGGCCATGATATCCTGCAGGCATTGTTTTTTATGTGTCCAAATGCACATTAAATACCCGATATACAGTATGGCGGCGGAAAGAAATTTTCCCGCCAAACGACCCGTGGCCCGGGCAAAGGAAATGCGCTGTCCGTTTAAATCCGTTACTTTTATGCCCAGCGCTTTTTTCCCGGGAGTAGCTTGCCAGGTAGAAGATTCAAAAATGGCAAAATAGCACAGGTATACGGCTATGCTCGACAAAAACGAAAATAAAAAGCCCAGGTCCCGATCTGTCCCAAGGAACAGGGTAGCGAAAAACCCCGCCGCCAGTCCTATTAAACCACAGGCTATGCTCACAATAATCTGGTCTATCACAAACGCAGCTGCTCTTCGGATAAATCCCGCGTACATATTGTCCTCCCGTAATGGTGATTTTAATTTCTATTTTAATGTTTAAATTGTACAATAAAAACAATATGGTCTATTAAAGGAGATTTGAGATGAGCGAATGCAATCACGACTGCGCGTCCTGCGCGCAAAACTGTAGCGAACGCACCGAACCGCAGAGTTTGCTGGTTAGTCCCAATCCGCACGCGCGGGTGGGCAAAGTCATTGCCGTGTGCAGCGGCAAAGGCGGCGTGGGCAAAAGTATGGTTACGGCCCTGCTGGCTTCTGCGGCGCAGAAAAAAGGTTTGCGCGCCGGCGTGCTGGACGCCGATATTACGGGCCCGTCCATTCCCAAAATGTTCGGCGTGCACGAACGCGCCAAAGGAGACCAGAGCGGCGTGTATCCCGTCCCCAGCGCAGGCGGCCCGCAGCTGATGTCTTTGAATTTGCTTTTGGATAATGAAACCGACCCCGTCATCTGGCGCGGGCCGCTGATTACGGGCACTGTCAAACAGTTTTGGAGCGAAGTGATTTGGGACGACGTGGACATTTTGTTTGTGGACATGCCCCCTGGCACTGGCGACGTAACGCTGACGGTGTTCCAAAGCCTGCCGGTGGACGGCATTGTGTTTGTGACGACCCCGCAGGAGTTGGTGGGCATGATTGTACAGAAAGCCGTCAAAATGGCGCAAATGATGAATATTCCGCTGACCGCACTGGTGGAAAATATGAGCTATTTCATCTGTCCGGACTGTGGCAAAGAACACGAAATCTTCGGCAAAAGCCGCGCGGCGGACACGGCCAAAACTTTTGGTATTCCCGCCGTGGCGCGCCTGCCGTTAAACGCCGATATTTCGGCGGCGGCGGACCGCGGCGGCGTGGAAGGCCTTTCCCTGCCGCAGCTGGAGCCTGTGCTGGCCGCTTTGGAAAACATCAAAAAGTAAAAAGTCTTTTTACGGATTTTTTTATAAAATAGGCTTAAGAGGTTTTATATATGTCTGATTTAACCCTGAGCAAACGCGCACGGAGCATAGGCGATTCGCCCACCCTGAAAATCAATGCCCTGGCGCGCGCGATGAAAAAAGAAGGCAAACCGCTGATTCACTTGGGCGGGGGGGAACCGGTGTTCCCCGCGCCGCAAAGCGCGGTAAACGCCATTATTAAAAAGGCCGAAAGCCGCAAAATCAAATATTCTCCGTCCTCCGGCACGCCGGAACTAAAAGAAGCCGTGGCGCAATATACGCTGGCCAACTACGGCCAAAAAGTCGGGCCGGAAAACATCATCGTCTCGGCCGGGGCCAAACAGGCTTTGTTTAACTTTCTGCTGGCGGCGGTGAACGAAGGCGATGAAGTGGTGTTCCCCGCGCCGTACTGGGTCAGCTATCCCGAAATGGTCAAGTTGGCCGGCGGTACGCCGGTTGTCGTGCGTCCAAGCCGCGGCCTGCAAATTACGTTTGAAGAACTGGCCGCCGCCGTCACGGACAAAACCAAAGCGATACTTCTTAACAGCCCCTGCAATCCCTCGGGACAGATTTTTAACGCGGATTTTATTTCGCGCGTGGTGCGTCTGACGGAAGAAAAGCGTATTTTTCTTGTGATGGACGACATTTACCATAAACTCGTTTTTGACGGCAACCGCTGCCCCAACCCGTATGAATATGCCAAAGACGGCCAAAACCTGGTGATCGCAAACGGAGTTTCCAAGGTGTACGGCCTGACGGGGCTGCGTATCGGGTGGGCGGTGTCGCAAAACAGGTCCTTAATCGGCGCCATGGGCCGCATGCAGGCCCAAAGCACCTCCTGCAACAGTGATTTGTCCGAGGCCGCGGCCGCGGCAGCCCTGACGGGCGACCAGCGCTGCATTGAGGACCTGCGTTCTTTGTTGGAACATAACAGAAATGTTCTGCTCCAGGAACTGGGGCAAATACCGTATGTTACCGTGCAAAAGCCGCAGGGGACGTTTTATTGCTTTGCCGATTTCAGCCGCTACAACCCTGATTCGCAGGCGCTTTCGCACTACCTGCTGGAGCAGGCCCTGGTGGCGGTGGTGCCCGGTGCAGCCTTTGGTATGGACGGATATTTGCGCATCAGTTTTTGCGCTTCCGAAGAAAGCATCGTGCAGGGCGTGCGCAGAATAAAGCGGGCGCTGGAAAATATTTCCGTAAAGGAAGGATAAAAATATGGACATGAAACACCCGAAACCGGACTTTTACAAGCCGGATTACGGCCTGGAACATTCCGGCCTGAAAACCGATAAGACCGTGTACTGGAACTATTCCACGCCGGCCTTGTATGAAGAAGCCGTCAAACGCAATGAAGGCAATATCGTTTACGGCGGCCCGCTGTGCGTCAGCACCGGCA
>CALUXH010000040.1 GCA_944324695.1 uncultured Elusimicrobiales bacterium
AAATCTCCCCGGTCGTCCGGCGTGGCCAGGGATTGATAATAATAAGGGAAATAAGGGCTGCCCGCCATTACAGACAACAGCTCCACCAACGTTCGCGCGGTAATCTGATTGTCGCGTGAAAGCCCGCTCCCGTCATATAAGAGCATATTTTGGGTGTCTATGCCGTTTTTATTTAAAAAAGCATACAGCTGTTTAACGCCCTCCTCCACGCTGCCCGCCTTGCCCGCCTGCACGGCCAGCATGCGTAGCAGCATCTCGGCATAAAAGTTAAAACTGCGTTTGTTGACGATGTACAAGATATCTTTCAGCGGGGGGGATTGATGCGTAAAAAGCAGTTTCATCGGCGCATAATCGGGCGCCTGATCCAGCAGTATTGCGCTGCCGTATATGCTGACGCCGTCCTTCTCCAGTTGTTGTTGCAGCAAATCCACCAACAGCTGCGGTGCGTCCGGCAGGGCGGCGCGTATGGTCAGACCGCGCAGGGAGGCCGTCGGCACCGTGCCGTAAATTTCCAAATCGTACTGGCCGGGGGCCGCATAGACATAGGCTTGGTCGCGGCGGTCTTTTTCGCTGGCGGTAACGAAAGAGCGTATTTTTATGCCTTCCGTCTGCGGTGAGAAGGACGCCACTGCCACGGGACCGCCGTCCCGGGGTTGTGGGGAAAAAGTAATTTCAAATGAATTGTCATTAAACGCCAAGGCCGTGGCGGGCGCGGCAAAATAATTACCTATGTTCTGCCAGTTAAATTTATCCGGCAAAGAAGGGCCCCGGAAAAGAGAAACATCCCCGTAAATGTGGCCCGTAATTTTTTTGATGCCTGCGCGGCGAATTTTTTGGCTCCACTCCTCCAGCAGCTGTGGCCAAGCCGGGCTGCCCGTTACGCGCGCAGAACCCAGTGTCGGGTCGCCGCCGCCGCGGATATACAGACTGCCGCGCAGGACTCCGTTTTCATCCGGCAGGGCGTCGGCGTAAATTTGCGTTTCAAAACGGTGAAACGGGCCGAACGCCTCCAATACGGCGGCGGAAGTGAGCAGCTTGAGTGAAGATGCCGGGGCGAGCCGCAGGTCCGGACGGACGGAAAAAATTTCTTCCCCGTCTGCATAAGAGGCCGCCGCCGCCCAGGAAGCCCCTTGCAAAACAGGGCGTTGCGCCAGCGTTAATACCGAAGGGAGCATCTCTGCCGCAAACGCGGAACAGGAAATGCAAAAAAATAAAAAAGAGAAAAACAATTTCATATATATAAAATAGCAAAGTTATTCCCTGCGGCAAAAGGGGATACAAATGCTACAATAAGCCAAAGGAGCGTTTATGTTGATGATACCGCAAATAAAAAATATCGCTTTGGTGGCGCATGACAACAAGAAAAAAGATTTGTTGGAATGGGCCGTTTATAACAAGGGGTCGTTGTGCAAACATCATTTGTTTGCCACCGGTACCACGGGTGCTCTGCTTATGCAGGAACTTGGCTGCCCCGTGCATTGTTTTAACAGCGGCCCTTTCGGCGGGGACCAGCAAATCGGCGCGGCCATTTCGCAAGGGCATATACATGTACTGATTTTCTTTTGGGATCCGTTAAACCAGCTGCCGCATGATCCGGATGTAAAAGCTCTGCTGCGCTTGGCGGCGGTGTGGAATATCCCGGTGGCCTGTAACCGCGCGACGGCGGATTTTTTGATATCTTCGCCGCTGTTTTCCCAGCAGTACACCAAAGTCTTGCCCGATTACAGCCCGTATTTGAACCGTTTCAAGAAATAAAAGCCGTCCGTTGGCGGCGAAGAATTTGACGGAAATAAAAACCGGGCGGCAAGCTCCTGCTTGAGCGGACGTCCGGCAAAAATGCTCCGGGCCTTAGCCAAAGACGCTCCCTTGTCTGCGGCGGTGCCCCGTGCCGGGCGGCATCAGGGCCAGGGGTACCATTTGTCCCGGTCACGGATATTGATGATCAGCGCGGCGACCAGCATCTCACGCGCAGGCAAGGCCTGCGGTTTGTCCATATAGCATATACAGCGGTTAAAAGCGGCTCTGGCATTGACGATGCGTCCCTTGTTTTCCATAACTCCCTCGATATGGTAACTGGCGCGTAAGAAACCCCACAAATGTCCCGTAAATTTGCGCATCAGCGCCCGCCAGGGGCTGTCCTCCGTAATTTGCGCCAGTACGCGCTGTTCTTTGTCCAGGATTTGCCATTTATGCAGCCAAGAAAAACGCTTCCTTTCCAGCAGAAGTATCTCTTTTGTCTTTATAAAATAAGCTACATAGCGTTCTTCTTTAAGGCTGAATCCGCGCTGGGTAATGTACACAACGCGCTGGCCTTTTGCATTGTAAAATGTAAACTGCCTTAACACCAACAAAGACCATAACAGCCCGCAAATAAAAACGACAAAACCCAGTGGGATAATTAAAGATATGGCGGAATAGATGGTGTTATAGGTAAATGAGCTCAACGGCATCAGGCGCGTATGTTCCAGCACGCCCGTCACCGCCATAACCAATGTGGCTCCTATGACCAGCATCAGTCCGCCGAAAAAAAACAAATTTTCCCAGCGGGTGGCCAAGGCCTGGAGTACATGTCCTTGATTGTCTCTTGCGCGATAAATCAACGAAGGCGTTCCATAAAGCCGGCGGAAACGTATGGGGTACGGGGAATGGGGATTGGGCTGGACCGTCAGTTTGCGGGGCTTAATAAAAGGGCGCAGAGCCAGTGCGCCGGCCTGTACCAATACATACAGAAAAAGCAACAGCACCCATATGTCAAAACCGTGCCCCAGCCGTTTGATGTAAGGGGGCATATTGTCCGTTACCAGGGTGCGCAGACGCTTAGACCGTGCAGGCTTTGCAGCAGGCTCCAGGGGCTGTTCGGCAGGGAGGGGATTTACGGCCTGAAGGGGTTGCTCCGTCAATAAAATTTCTTGGGAAACGGCGGGCAAGGCCTCAATGTCATAAGCGCGTGCGTCGGCCAGGTCCATTTCCAGCGAGGGGGCCTGCCCGCCCGCAGGGGATGATTGGACGGGGGAAATTAAAGAAAAAATCAAATCCGTCTGTGCATAGGATAAATCTTTGGCTAATACGGAGTAGGCTTTCCCGCCGATGAGAAAATAGCCGGAACTGAAATCGTTTTTGGAAGTAAAAAAACTAATATAGAAAAAAGGCTCCCCGGTGGAAAAATCAATGCGTTTGATTTCTTCCCCCGTATAGGTGTTGCCCACCACCTGCATTTTTTTGTTTTTTACTTCCACCAGGTCGTCCTGGGTTTTTTGTTCTATACAGGCTTCGTCGCGGCATTCGGGGACGGCTTTCATGTCTATGCGGGCATTGTCTTTGACTACGGACAAAACGGAGCCCTCCGCCGGTTTTTGCGCTTTTGTCCAACCGGACGGCAAATCAATGGTAAACCGCCCGTCAGCAGAGGTAAAAACCGCCGCGTGCAATGTGCCCGCAAAGCAACACACAAGAAAAAGGCCCAACAGTCGTTTCATAACTCAGACCCGTTATGTGTCTATAATATTTTCTATTATATATAATTTCCCGGTCCGCAACATTGCCCTCCCGCGGCGTTGTCCAAAACGCAGGAAAAGTGATATATTATATTGTATAGAGAAAAAGGAGCCGGATTTTATGATTTTACAACAAAGAATCATGCAAAAGATCGCCGCACTGAAAAATTTTATGGTCCGTGACGGCTTAGACGGGCTGGTAATTACGAATAATATTGATCAGTTTTATTTGTTGGGGTTTTATTTTTATCTTGGGGAAGCGGTGCTTTTATTGCATGAAGGCGGGCTGACGTGTTTTACGCGGCAGCTGTATGTAGAGCCGATGAAACAGAAATACCCTTTTATGTATACCGTCGGCCAAGACAAGCAAATGGCCGCGGCGGCCGTGGCCGAAGCGGCCCGTTTGGGGCTTAAACGCGTAGGTTTTGACGCCGGGAAAGAAAGCTATATGGCCGGCAGTCTGTTCAAAGCGGCGGGGTTTGTGGAGACGGAAAGCTATGCCAGCGAGCTGCGCCAGGTGAAGGACGAACATGAAATCGCCGTCCTGCGCGACAGCAACCGCATCGCTTATGAAACGTATGAGTATATTAAACCTCTGCTGAAAACCGGCGTAACGGAGTTTGAAGTGGCTGCCGAAATGGAAAAATTCATGCGCGTGAAAGGTGCGTCGGCCCCGTCTTTTTTAACCATTATCGCCTTTGGGGAAAATACCTCCAACCCACACCATGAAACTTCGCACCGAGCGCTGAAAGACAATGAAGCGGTGCTGATGGATTTCGGCTGTATCTACAATGGCTATTGTTCCGATATTACCCGCAGCTGGTGGCACGGGGACAATGAACCCGAAGAATATACCAAAATCTGGCATGTCGTGGACAAAGCGCGCCAGACCGGCATTTCCGCCGAACGGCCCGGCGCCGCCGCACAAAAGGTGGATGCCGCCGCGCGGGCCATTATTACAGACGCCGGATACGGCGAATATTTTACGCACCGTCTGGGGCACGGCGTGGGGCTGGAAGTCCACGAAGAGCCTTGCAATGACCAGACGACGACGGCCATTTTGAAAAAGGGCAATGTGGTCACCGTGGAGCCCGGCATTTACCTGCCCGGCAAATTCGGCGTGCGTTTGGAAGATACCACCGTTGTCACCGAAACGGGAGCGGATATTTTAACCCGCAAGTAATTATGAAAAACCTCAGTTTCCAGCGTTTGAAAGATTTTCAAAAACTGCTTAAAAAAGCGCAGTTGGACGGGTATGTCTGCATGAGTGCGCTGGAACTGCGTTATTTTTCAGGGGTGGATTTGAGCGCGGAAGAAGCGGTATTTCTGCTGACGCCGCGCAAAGCTTATTGCCTGACCAAAGAAATGATTGCGCCCAAAATGGTTCTCGCGAAGGATTTTATGACGGTAAAAGCCGTCCGGGGCGATATGCTGGGCGCGGCGTTGGATTTGGCGGTTAAAAGCAAACTGAGGCGTTTGGCGTTTGACCCGCAGACGGCGGATTTTGTCCGCGGAGAAAAACTTTCCCGCGCCGGTCTGTGTCGGCTGGAAGGCGCTGCGGCGGAAATGCGCAAAGCCAAATATGCAGATGAAGTGGCTTTGGTGGAAAAATCCTGCCGCATCGCCGCCGAAGCGTTTGAGGAAGTCAAACCTCAAATCAAAACCGGCATGAGTGAAGAGGATGTGCGCGTGTTAATGGCGCTGGCCATGATGAAACGCGGCGCGGACAGCGTGCCGTTTAACATCGTGTGTTTCGGTGAAAACTGCGCCGACTGCCACCATACGCCTTCGGCCAAACGCAAACTCAAAAAAAATGATGCGGTGTTGATGGATTTCGGTTGTTTTTATCAAGGGTATTGTTCCGATATGACCCGCAGCTGGTGGCACGGGGACAAAGAGCCCGCCGAATATACGAAAATCTGGCACGTTGTATCCATGGCCAAACAGGCGGCGGACGGACTTTTGCGTGCGGGCCTGCCGACGGCGGAAGTGGACCGGGCCGCCCGTGACGTTATAGAAGACGCCGGGTACGGTAAATATTACATCCACACCACGGGGCATGGCATTGGGCTGGAAGTGCACGAAGCGCCCGTTGAACGCAAAGGCGCCGTTGGGGAGTTGGAAGAAAATTTCGTCGTTACCGTAGAGCCCGGCATTTACCTGCCCGGCAAATTCGGCGTGCGTTTGGAAGACAGCTACCTGGTAACCAAAACCGGAAGCAAAAATTTGACGCAATTAAAGAAACATTCCGCGCGGAAATAATAGACCAGCGCGGTTTTTTGACACAAAATTAACGGGCCCGCCGCAAGGCCGCCCGCAGAGAGGTACAAGATGATCAACACCACTCAGTTTCACGACGGACTGATTTTTGAGGATGAGAACGGACAGATTGTGGAAATCGTAGAGTTCCAG
>CALUXH010000041.1 GCA_944324695.1 uncultured Elusimicrobiales bacterium
TTCGGCGTCGGAACCGGCATTTAATACAAAAGCGCGTTTAAAGGACATCGGCGAGGTGCCGTCCGCCCCTGCGGACGGGTTTTGGCTGCTGCGCAAAGACTGGTAGGCCTCGGCAAAGCGGCTGCCGTCCGCTTCAGGTGCCGCAGGCGAAGCGACGGGATTGTAGTCCAAGGACACTTCTACGCTTACGTCTTTGGCCGCGGGCACTTTCAGCAAGTTGTCTTTGAATTTTTCAATTTGTTTGCGGAACGTTTCCCCGTTTCGGCCGCTGGCGCGGTAAACGGCGTTTAAAGCCAGGCCGTCCGCGTCAAATTGTACAATGAAAAAAGCCCCCTCCAACACTTCGCGCGCCTCTTCTACTTCTCCCAAGCGCATCAGCAGATACGCATAGCGCAGGCGCGCCACGAAGTCCCCGGGTTTGGTTCTGACGGCTTTTTTATAATATTTCAGCGCGTCGTCGTATTTTTCCCGCTTTTCGTACAAAGCCGCCAGCGCCAACTGGGCGTCTTCGTAACGGTAAAATTGTTTTAACGCTTTTTTATACGCGGCTTCCGCTTGCGCGTCGCGCCCCATGAAATCATACAGCATGCCCAGCTGATAACGATAAAGAGGTTCGCGCGGAGCCAGCTCCACGGCGCGGCGGTAATGGTCCAACGCCAATTCAAATTCCTTCTGCGCGGCGTAAGTGGACCCCAGGTTCATATGCGTATCGGCTTTATAAGGGTTTATCTGTTCGGCTTTGCTGAAATTTTCCTGCGCCCGGGCGATATCTCCTTTCCAGCCCCAGGCTATGCCCAAAAGCTGATAGCCCATGGCGTTGGCGGGGTCCAAACGCAACGCTTCACGGTATTCGGTCATGGCGGCGTCCACCTTCCCGCTCCAATATAAAGAAGCTCCGTAAAGCAAATGCGGCAAAGGGTCGGACGGATTTTTAATAATGGCTTTGGCAAAAGAGTTGGCCGCGTCGCGGTAGCGCGCCAGAGACATTTCCCCCATACCGCGGCGCATGTCGGAGACGGACTGGTCCAGCATAATGCGGTCCCATACCGTTTGGGAATAATCGGTTTTCAATTCCTGCTTGCCGAAAGAAAACGGAAAAAACGCCCGCGCCTGCGGCGCAACCAGCCCCAACAAAACCAGCAGGAAAAGTGTTTTTTTCATATATGCTATTTTAGCAATATTGATATAAAGCGGGGTATCCCGCCTCTTATATTTTCCCGCCCCCAAAAGACAAAACGGAAAAAATGGCACAAAAATCCCGCATGCACACATGCGGGAAAAAGTAAAACCAACTTTCTAACGGCTTATTTGCTTGATGGTATTGAGCAGTTCATCGCTGTCAAAAGGTTTATACAACACCCCGTCGGCCCCCAGCCGCCGGGCCTCCTGGGCAATGGTTTCCTGCTTTAAGCCCGTCACCAACAAAACTTTGACACGCGGATGCTGTTTTTTGAGCCGGGCCAGCATATCCAGACCGTTTTCCGTCGGGAAAAACACATCCAGAAGCAACAAAGCGGGTTCCGCTTCAGTCAGTTTTTCAAACAGTTCTTTGGATCCGCCGGCCTCCAAAATCACTTCATAACCCGATGACTCCAACACGTTTTTAATGGCTGAACGCAAAATAACGGAATCATCCACCAACCCTATCTGTAACATATACTCCCCTATTTAATATATTGGGCGACCAGTTTTTCGCCAAAATCCAATAAAGTCTGCGTATCTTTTTTCGTTGCCGTTTCGGCGTATACGCGCACCAGCGGTTCCGTGCCGGAGGGACGGACCAACAGCCATTCATCCTGTTCAAAGTAAATTTTCAGTCCGTCCAAAGTGCTGATTTCCGCGATTTTAAAAGTTCCCACTTTTTTGGGCAGTTTTTTGCGCAGCTTTTCCACAAAAGCCGCTTTGTCTATCGGCTTGGCGGCCGGCAAATCCCGCCGTTGGTACACAGACGCGCCGTATTGTTTAGAAACTTCCTCACACAGCTGCGAAACTTTCTTTTTAGTGGACGCCATCATATCCAGCCAGGTCAGCGCTACAGCCAGCCCGTCGCGGTCCGTCGCGCCGCCTTTCCAGGCGTAACCGCCGGCTTCTTCCACGCCAAAAGCCACGTCTTCCAGCGCCATACGTTCGGCTACGTTTTTAAAACCCACCGACACTTCTTCATATGGCAGGCCGTATTGGCGCGCAATGCGTTTGGGCAGGTATCCCATAGACACGGTTTGCACCACTTTGCCTTTTAGTTTTTTGGTTTTGATTAAATAGTCCAACAGTACGGCCGCCAGTAGGCACGGCGTAATAAAATTGCCTTTTTCATCCACCAGACCAAAGCGGTCCCCGTCCCCGTCAAAGGCAAAACCGGCAATGGCTTTCTTGGCCAGCACCGTTTTTTTCAGTTCGTCCAAATTCTTGGGAGAAGGGTCCGGCTGCAAAGCGCGGAAAGAAGGATCATGCTCTTCATGCAGGGCAATAATTTTATTTTTCGGCAACATCTTTTCCATCCAGCCCGCCGCCGCGCCGTACATATAATCCACAACGATATTGCCCTTCAGCCCGGCAATTTTTTTCAGGTTGGCCGTCCCGGCCAAATATTTTTGATATAAATCCGTCAGGTTCTTTTGTTCCGCTTTCTGCCCGAATAAAAACAAGACGGGGTTGACGTCTACCAATTGTTCAATTTCGCGCGTTTCACGCGTCGGAGCGGAACAGCCGGCCCACTTTACTTTGACACCGTTATATTGGGGCGGATTATGGCTGGCCGTCACGGTAATACCCAGCCAAAATTTCCGCACGGTCAACGCGCTGACCATAGGCGTGGTGACGGGCCGGTCGGACAAAGTAACGTCTATTTTATTGGAGCGCAAAATACTGGCTATATCCGCCGCGAACAAATCCGACATAAAGCGGCGGTCATAGCCCACAAACACTTTGGCCATTTTGCCGTTTTCGTCCGAAGGCGCATTTTCGTTGATATAGTCCGCCAACGCTTGCGCCAGGCGGCGCACGTTCTCATACGTAAAATCCCAGGCTATAACGCCTCTCCAACCGTCGGTACCAAATTTAATGTCAGCGGCCATAAAGCCCTCCGTTAAAAACAAAAATCGTCCAATTCCCGTATAAATAAAGGCTATTTCTCAAAGCCGGACAGTGCCAAAATTTAAGAAACAATCCCATACGGCAACCCTGAAAGCGTTTTAAAATCAGGCACAAAAAATATTTTACACCCGGGCGAAGCGGGTTTAAAAACACCTTTTTGGCGCCTGATTTTTACTTTCCGATTGCTTAGCTTTTTGGGTTCCTTTTTACAATGAAAAAAGCAACAAATAAAGTGGAGGTGGGGGGATTCGCACCCCCGTCCGAACATCCTAACAGCTCAGGCCCTACAGGTTTATCCGCGCTTGATAATCGCGGGGTAAGCGCGCGGCGGCAACCCCGTGATTTGTTCCGTTGGTCTTAAGCGAAGCGGGACGAAACGCGCCCGCTGCGCCGCATTCCGCATGATGACTGCCTTGCCTTCGCGTGCGGAAAGCGCAAAGGCGGCAGTGGACTAAGCGTTAGCCCAAGCGACTTGATGGTCGTTAGTTATTTTTTTGGCCCTGTTTGAATTGGCCTGGCCAACCAATACCTGCTCCCGGGCCGTAACAGATACCCGTCGAATCTATTACACCCCCGTAAAATACGGAAATTGTCAAAGAACCTTCCGTCCGTGCCGGAAAAGGGTATTATATTGTATCATTTTCTTATATCAATTTTATGCTTCCGGCACAATAGCCGGCTCCCGAAATTATGTACGTTACCACCAAACCCACCATTTATTTGATAGACGGCCTGAACCTGGTGCGCAGCTTTCTGTGGCAATTTGCGCGCACGGAAGAGGACGTAACCGCTGATTTTCTGGACTTTTTGGAAGAAGCGTCCCTGGACGAAAAATACGCCATGCACGAATACCGCGTGGTGTTTGACGGCGCTTTCCGCCCTGTGGGGCCGCTGTACCGCGGCGGAGTGCATGTGGTGTTTTCCGAAGATTTGACGGCGGACGACTATATTTTTCAGGAAGCGGATTATTTAAGCCAAAACGGCACGCGCGTGATCGCCGTTACTTCCGACAGGGACTTACAGGCGCGCCTGAAAGACATCGGCGTCAAAGCGATTTTCTGCCAAAAATTTTACAACTCTCTCAAACTTTCTTCCCGCTGATATGTCCGCGCGTGCGGGAGACGCGATTATTTGTTAAAATAAATACAGAGGGCTGGTGGCGGAATGGTAGACGCGACAGACTTAAAATCTGTTGGCCGCAAGGCCGTGGGGGTTCGAGTCCCCCCCTGCCCACTCTCATAACCGGCAAAGCAAGGCCGGAAAAGGGGTGCGTATGTTAGAGGACTTTCAAAGAACGCTGGTTAAGGCCTTTGGCTGGGTGTTTACCGTGCTGCCCATCGGGTTGCGCTTTTTCTCCATCGCTTTGTTGGTTTCCGTTTTCTTTTTGCTTTTGGGGTTCCGTGTTCTTGGGGCTTTGTTCCTTATTATTGCGTGTTTTTGTGCTTTCTTTTTCCGCAATCCCAAACGCGACGTTGTGTTTGCCGAAGACGAAATCGCCTGTCCGGCTGACGGCACCGTGTTAAGCGTCAAAACCGAAGACGATCCCAACTCCGTCGTCATCCGCATTTTCCTGTCTATTTTTGACGTACACGTGCAGCGCGCCACCGTTGACGGCGTCATCGGGGATATTTTTTATCACAAAGGGCAGTTTCTCTTTGCCAACAATCCCAAAGCCGCCACGGATAATGAACGCAACCTGATTCAGATTTTCCGCCCGCACAGCGACCGTTTCGCCCATGTGGAACAAATCACGGGCGCCATTGCGCGGCGCATCGAATGCTGGGTAAAACCCGCCCAAGAAGTAAAAGCGGGTCAGTGCATCGGCCTCGTGCGCTTTGGCAGCCAGGTGGCCGTATATCTGCCCAAAAATGCGGTGCGCGTCATCGTCAAAGAAGGACAAAAAGTGCAGGGCGGCAATACCGTGCTGGCTCTGTGGAAATAATCCCTTTTACAAACGGCGCCTGCGCGCCGTTTTTTGCATAATAAACTTATGAACGAAGAAAACAATCAGTCTACAGGCGTGGAAAAACTCAAAAAAACAAGCGCGGCCGCTGCGCCGTCTTTGTTCACGCTGGGCAACCTGGCCTGCGGATTCTTTTCCATTTTGGCTTCCAGTCAAGGTAATTTCAGCCGGGCCGGATGGCTGATTCTTATTGCAGCCGTATTTGACCTGTTTGACGGGCGCGTGGCGCGGCTTTTGGGTACGGAAAGCAATTTCGGCGTGGAAATGGATTCACTGGCCGATGCGGTGTCCTTTTGCACGGCGCCTGCGGTGTTGATGTATTTTATGGTGCTGCAGCAATATCCGCTCTGGGGCGCGCCGATTGCCTGCGTATACGCGTGTTTCGGCGTATTGCGCCTGGCCAAATTCAACGCCATGGCCTACGCGGGCGAAGGCTCCAAAAAATATTTCTCCGGTCTGCCCGTGCCGGCTCCTGCCAGCATTTTGGCTTCTTTTGCCATTTCATACAGCATCATGGAATTTAATATGCGCGGGCACAACATGCGCATTATGGAAGTATATCTGCCCCATCTGTATAATTTTGTGGCTATTGCCATGATTGTTCTGGCGTTGCTGATGGTGTCCACCATTCCTTATGCGGCGTTTAAAGCCAAACGCGAAAGAAAAATGAGTGTATGGTTCTTGTTGCTTTTGGTGGTATTGGTGGTGTTGTTGGTGCGCTTTCCGCAGGATGTGATTTTTATCGTTATGTCCGCTTATGTGCTCTTTGGACTGCTGGCGGTGCTGTACCGCGCGTTTAAGGGCATCAAAGTGGAGAAATAATTTTTGTTTGGCACGCGACGTCCCGCCGGAAACCGCGGGACGTTTTTTATCCCCTTTTCAAGGGAAATTGCTACAATACCACAAAGGACCCTTTCACATGAAAACACCCTTGCAGGATTTTGACAAAAAAATGGCTTTTGAGCTGGAAACAGACACACTGTTCGGCGTAGACGAAGCCGGGCGCGGCCCGCTGGCCGGCCCCGTGGTGGCCTGCGCCTGCTATATCGGCTCCAATTTATACACTTATTTTGAAGACGTCAACGACAGCAAAAAACTTACGCATAAAAAACGCGAAGAACTCTTTGAGCGCATGAACAAACTGGGCGTTTTATACGGGGTAGGATTTGCTTCCGCGGCGGAAATAGACAAACTCAATATTTTGCAGGCTACGTTTTTGGCCATGCGCCGCGCCTGCCAAAAATTTTTTGCCATTCCCGGTGCGGTGGCGCTGGTGGACGGCCCGCATCCCATTGCCGATTTCCCGCTGCACCAGCGCCCTGTTATAGACGGGGACGCCAAATCCCTCAACATGGCTGCGGCCAGCATTGTGGCCAAGGTCGTCCGCGACCGTTACATGGCCACGTTGGACACGCTGTACCCGGGTTACGGTTTTGCCGCGCATAAGGGCTACGGCACGCCCAAGCACCTCGCCGCCGTGGAAAAACTGGGCCCCTGCCGCGAACACCGCAAAACCTTCTCCCCCATCAACCGCTTTTTTAAGCCCACGCTCTTTCCGTGAACACCGTTCAGACCGGCGCGCGGGGCGAGGACGCGGCCTGCCGATACCTGCAAAAACAAGGCTGCCAAATCCTGGCCCGCAACTGGCGCAGGCCCTGCGGGGAAATAGACATTGTCGCTTTAGACGGCAAAACGCTGGTGTTTGCCGAGGTTAAAACGCGCGCTTCGGGCGCTTTCGGCGGGCCGTTGGCGGCGGTTACCTTGGCCAAACAGCGCAAAATTGCGCTGGCGGCGCATTTGTTTATCAAGGAAAACGCCCCCAAATTTGATAGTATAAGATTTGACGTCATATGTCTGCTGGGCGCGGAGCTGACGCATATCCAAAATGCCTTCTCCCCCGCCCGCGGCACTTTATGAATACGGAGGCCGTATGACCCAACTGCAGCAAGTCAAAAAAGCCGTCGCTTTCATCAACAAAAAAACCAAAAACTTTAAGCCCGAAATCGCTTTGATTACGGGCTCCGGGCTGGCGGGTTCGGTGCCGCCGCTGGAGAAAAAAGTCGTTATTTCTTATGCCGCCATTCCCGGATTTCTGCAAAGCACCGTGCCGGGCCACAGCGGAAATCTGATTTTCGGTACCTACAAAGGCCGCAAACTGATGATTATGCAGGGCCGCTTCCACTATTACGAAGGACATCCTATGAAAGACCTGGCCGTGTCCGTGCGCACGATGTTTATGCTGGGCGTGCAGAAACTCATCGTATCCGCCGCCGTGGGCTCTTTGGATATGAAACTGAAACCCGGTTCCCTGTGCATATTAAATGACCATATCAATTTTATGTGCAACAATCCGCTCATCGGCAATCATGATCCCGCCTTCGGCCCGATGTTTTTTGACCTGTCCGAAGCGTATGACAAAAAAATGCGCAAAACCGCTTTAGACGCCTGTAAAAAACTCAAAATCAACGCCGGGGAAGGGGTTTATCTGGCCGCCACGGGCCCGAACTTTGAAACGCCCGCGGAAATCCGAGCTTTTAAAAAACTGGGCGCCACGGTGGTGGGCATGAGCGTGGTGCCGGAAGTGTTAACCGCGCGCCAGTGCGGCATTTTGGTGCTCGGGCTGGCCTGGGTAAGCAATATGGGCTGCGGCATCGCCAAAGAGCCTCTCTCCCACGCGCAGACCATACGCGAAACCAAAAAGATAGAAGGCAAGTTTAAAGACCTGTTGGAAACCATACTGCCCAAGCTGTAATTTACGCGCCCCCGCGCCGCTTCAAAGCGCGCGGGGGTTTTTATTATGTCCAAAGATATACTGCGACTCGGCAAAGAAACGCTTGTTTACGGCACGTCCACGGTGGTGGCGCGCCTGCTGAACTTTTGTCTTGTTCCTTTTTACACCTATTATTTGGCCACGGCCGATTACGGCGTGGTGGCCACGCTGTTTGCCTTTATTGCGCTTTTAAGCGTAGTGTTTTTATTCGGCATGGACCAAAGTTATCTGCGCTTTGCCAGCGAAGCCGAAAACAAACGCGAAGTGTTCCAACATTGTTTTTACGGGCTTTTGTTTTACGGACTGCTGCTGGGCGCGCTGCTGTATATTTTCGCCAAACCGCTGGCGGAGCTGGCGGGTGTAGGCGCACAAAACGCACATCTGATGCACCTGGCGGTGGTCATTTTGTTTTTGGACATGCTGAACATGATTCCTTTTACCAAGCTACGCCTGCAGCGGCGCGCGTGGTATTTTGCGGGCGTGCGCACGGCGTCCATCGTGGTCAATGTGGCGGGGAACGTGCTGTTTATTGCGGTGTTCAAAATAGGCGTGGCGTCCATTTTCTGGGCCAATATTTTGGGATCGCTGGCGTCGCTTTTACTGCTTTCCCCCGTCGTGTGGGAAGAACTCAAAGACGGTTTCTGCTCTTTCCGCCCCGCGTTGGAAAAACAAATGCTGCGCTTTGCCTGGCCTTTTGTGCCGGCGGGGCTGGCCAGCCTGCTGGTCAGCGTCATAGACAAACCGATTTTGGTGCAGCTGGTCGGCCTTTCCGAAGTAGGCATTTATCAGGCAAATTTTAAAATCGGCGTATTTATGATGTTGATTGTGTCCATGTTTGACCAAGCCTGGCGGCCCTTTTTCCTCTCCCACGCCAAAGACACAAACGCCAAGCCTCTGTTTGCGCGCGTGCTGACTTTCTTTACCGCGTTTTCCGCCTGGGTACTGCTGGGATTGGCCTTCCTAATGCCGGACATTATCAAAAGCGATATTTTTGGCTCTTTTCATTTGATTGCACCGCAGTATTGGCAGGGCTTAAACGTGATTCCGCTGGTGCTGACGGGGTATTTCTTTTATGGCCTGTACATTAATTTTATGATCGGGCCCGTGATTACCAAACGCACGCGCGTGCTGATGTGGATTACGCTGGCCGGCGCGCTCACCAGCATTGCCGTCAACCTGCTGGCGGTGCCGCGCATGGGGATTGTCGGCGCGGGGTGGGCCGTGGCGGCCAGTTATTTTGTGATGGCCTGCTGTTTGTTTGCCTTTACGCAAAAAGTCTACGGCGTACCGTATGAATACGGACGACTGGCCTTGCTGGCCCTGCTGGCGGGCGGCATGGCCGTATGGGTATGCACGGCGGCGGATAATTTTTCGCCGAGGCATTTGCTGGAGCTGAAAATCATTTTGTTGTGTCTGTATCCGCTGTTGGCGGGACTTATCGTTTTGTCTGGAAAAATAAAAATTTTTAAAAAGGGGGCCGTATGAAAGTTTGCATGATTGTAACGGACGGATTTGAAGAAATTGAAGCCGTGGGCACTTATGCCATTTTGCGCCGCGGCGGGCTGGACGTAGACGTATACAGCCTGCGCGGGGACAAAGCCACGGGCCGTTTCGGCCTGACGTGCTGTGCGTTAAAATCGTTTGCACAGTTTAAGGACGACAATTACGCCGCCGTTATTTTGCCCGGCGGACCGCAATGGAAAGAACTGGAAGCCGATGCACGCGTGCAACGAGTGCTCAAAGACTTTGACGCGGAGGGCAAATACCTCTGCGCCATTTGCGCGGGGCCGACCATTTTAGGCCGCGCCGGCTTTTTAAAAGGCAAGAACTACACCTGTTTTACCGCCATGAATGACGATTTCGGCGGTACTTACCGGGAGGACTACGCCGTCACGGACGGACGCATTGTCACCAGCAAAAGTGCGGCGGCAACCATTGATTTCGGCTTTGCCGTCCTGCAGGCCGTGGCCGGGAAGGAAGCGGCCGACAAAACCAAAAAAGAGATTTATTACAAAGAATGTAAATAAATTTTCTTTTGTCCGTTTCAGGCATATTTCCCTGCCGGAGCATTCTACAAAAAACAAACATCCCGCCTGTAACCAGGCGGGATGTTTCTAATAAGCAACTTTATTTAAAGGCCGGGCTCAGCAGGCACCGGTGCGGCAGGCTCCGCGGCGGCCGCAGGCAGGCCGTCCGTCGGGGAAGGCGCATTGGTCTGCCCGGCGGGCAAAGTTTCTTCTTGCGTTTCTTCCTTCTTTTTAAATAAGCCAAAGAAGCCGCCCAGGGTCTTCTTAACGCCGCGGCTGACAAAGTTATTGCCCACTCCCTGCGTTACCAGCGATGTTACCGAGGAGGCCATGCTCACGCTGCCTTTAGGTTCATCCAACGTGCCGCCTATGCTCAGCGTCAGCGGCATAATGCCGTCTTCATAATGTTTTCCGGGGGCGGCATTGACTTTCAGATCCAGCGCTTGCTTTTGAAAATCCATATTGCCCGTCAGGTTAAAAGAGATCAGGTCTGAGACAAAAGAGCCTTTTTTAATATCCGCTTCCCCGTCGGTAAACGTCATATCCGTGGAGAAAAGTTCAAAGGCCAGCCGCCCGTCTACTTTCTGTTCCGTATAAGGCACCATAATTTGGACATCGTTTCCGTTCTCGTCTTTGATGGTTTGGACCACCATATCAGCCGGTTTATCCTCTTTGGCAGACACCGCAGACACCACCCCGCTTCCTAAACCGTTCAGCACGGAAAAAACATTTAAACTGTTGATAGCCTTGCTGACTGCGCTTAACGAACCAAACATCACTTTGGTCAATATGTTGGCATTAGTCAGTTTGTTTAAATCTTTAATCTCCCCCTTACCCGTTTCCAAAGACAGCTCCCCATGGGCCCGGTCCAGCGTCAGGGTCAGGCTCTGCAAGTCCGCGGCGAAATGAATATCATTGCCCCAAATATACGGAGCGTCCAGGGAGTCTATATCCGCTTTGGCTTTTAAATTAACAGGCGGCAGAACAAATGATGAGGCGCTGCTCTGAGCAGGAACCTGCTCTTGGGCAGAGGCTGGCTCTTCTGCCTGTTCGGAAGCGGACGCTTCCAGTGCGGGCAGAGCCAAACGCGGCGAACGGAACTCCACTTCGGCATCTGCCACTTGCCCGTTATAAAGCACGGACAGGCTGCCGTCAAATTTTCCGCCGTTTAACTCCCCTGAAAAAGCAGGTATTTGCAAATCTTTCAAGTCCGTCAGCACGGCACGCGTACGAAAACCAGACAAAGTGCCCGCATATGGCAACACCGCCCCCACCGCTTCCAGCGTCACGTCCGCAGACGCTGCGGACGGCGTGCCCTGCACCGTACCGCTTACGATGCCGCGCGGGCGGTAAGCGTCCAATGCGGCCAGAGCTTCTCCTACCGTTTGCAGATCCGCTTTAAACGAGCCAAACAAGTTAAAATCCACCTCCGGCGCCCAGGAGACGGTGCCGGACGATGAAACAAAAGAGTTTAGTCCCTGCACGGTAAATGAAGATATGTCCGCCCGGTTTTTACCCCAGTCGGCCGCGGCCGACACAAAAACAGACGCGTCCGGCAAAACAATGTCCGGCGAAGAGGCAGCAGCGGATGAATACACTTCGGCGGAGTTTATTTGCGCATTCAACAACGCAATATCGGCCTGCTGTGCGGCCAAATCCGCCGACGCCAGCAAGCGTACCCAAACCCCTTCGATTTCAAAAGCCGGCGCTTCCGCCGAAGCAAAGCGCAGCAATGCGTCCGACAATTTTTTACCCTCCAACTGCAGGCTTACGGAAGGGTTTTCAAAATTTTGCACATTTCCTTCCGCCACAAACACGCCGCCTTCATGTTTCAGCACCAGCCGTTTAATACGCAAAGACGCGGCCGCCAAATCCAAATTTTTCAAATCCGGCCATACCGTCAGGCCCAGCTGCAGCGTTTGCGCGGGCACCTGGGACGCTTGATACGTCAAAGACGCATTGACACTGACGGGGAATTCTCCGTCAAACCCAAAGTCATGCACCGAGACAAACAATCCGTCAATCTCCGCCGACTGGCCCGCCTGCTCATCGGTAAACAAAATATGCCCGTTTGTCAGACGCAACTGGCGAACATTCAAATTTAAGCCAAAAGGCTTTCTCTCTTCCGCCGCGGCGGGCCCTGCGGCCGCTTCCCCCGCGCCGAACAGACCGTCAAAATTAAATGTTCCGTCTGCATAGCGGATAACATGCACCTCCAGCCCGTTTAAAATAGCGGCATATACAACTATTTTGCCGCACAGCAGCGGGGCCAGACTCCAGCGCAGGCGTACGTTTTGCATACGCAGCAATGCTCCCTTCCCCTCCGCTGAGGCGGAAGAAGCCACTTCCACGCCATGCAGATCCAGCCCCGTCCAGCGCGCTGAAATATCCTGTACCTGCACAGGGCGCCCGGCAGCCCGGCTTATTTCTTTTTGTAAAAAATCTTGCACCGGCTGCCATGGCAGCAGCCAATGGAAAAACACCTGGCCCGACAGCCACAGCCCTCCGGCCGCGGCCAGCACCACATATAATACGTCACCTATTTTTTTCATTTTTTACCGCGCGGCGGCTGTACATACAGCCGCAATAATTTTGACTGTAAATCTGCATTTCCCGCATCAGGGCGGCGCGCAGCTGTTCCGTGCCCCCTTTACGCCAGTTGGTCATATCATATGCCACAGCCGCCTCTTGCGCGGCATTTTGCGCCGCGGCATTTACCTGATTTAAATCTTTATAGCGTGATATGCCCAATACCGAAGAAAACGCCGTAAAGCCGTGCTCCCTGGCATACCGCGCGGCCCGCTTTAAGCGCAACTCAAAACAAACGCTGCAACGTTTGCCCCGCTCCGGTTCATTCTCCAGCCCCTGTACGGCCCGATGCCAAACTTCGGGTTCATACGGCAGCTGTACAAATGGCACGTTAAAGCGCGCACAGACGCGTTGGTTCTCTTCCAAACGTTTTTGATATTCTTCTTCCGGAGCGATGTTTGGATTATAAAACAATACCGTAAATTTGCGGCCCCGGGAGGCCAGTTGTTGGATAACGCCGCAGGAACACGGGGCGCAGCAGGATAAAAGCAACAGTTTTTCTTCGGGCATGATAAAATTATAGCAGTTTCCCGCCCGGCAAAAACAAGGCGCAAAACACAACATCTTACCAGCAATAGAAAACAAACCCGGAGGTTTCTTCGTCTATTTGCCCGTTATAATGGCAGGGAGCGGCCCCATGGCTCCGTCCCAGATTCACGCAACGCTGGTCGGAAAGGGGGCACTGCAGGACAAACTGCCGCCGGCCGTCTCTTTCTTCATAAACCAAACGGGCCAAATTCTCGGAGGTCCAATAAAAATTGGCCCAAGCGGCACGGCTGCGAAGCACTAAATTAAACCTCCGGCCGCCGCATGTAACGCTGCACAAACTGCTATCCTGGCAGCTGCCCCAGTTATCAGCCGGGATACTGACGGAGAGATCTGAAAAATGGAAATAACTGCCGTCCAAGTCCTCTTTGTCCGGAACAGGATACCCTCCTCGTTCCATCGCCGCCACGGCTTGAGCCTGCACCAGACTGCGCAGCATAGGCATCACGCAGGAGACGGCCGCTTTGTCCACGGCACGCTGATATTGGGGAAAAGCCACGGCAGCCAAAACACCAATGATTAAAACAACGACTAACAGCTCTATTAAGGTAAAAGCGGCGTTTTTCTTATTCTTCATGCAAAAAGTGTATCAAAAAAAAAAAACGGGTCAAGCGCCTCCAATCAAACGGCAAAAAACCGG
>CALUXH010000042.1 GCA_944324695.1 uncultured Elusimicrobiales bacterium
GGCCTTGGCGCGGGTGTTGTTGGAGGCGGGTGCGGATCCGAATGCGGAAAACGAAACCGGGGAAACCGCCTTGTCCTTGGCCCGCGAAAAAGGCAATGAAGACATGACAGCGCTTCTGCGGCAATACGGAGCGCGCCCGTAAGATTTTTCTCTCCTGCCCAAAAATCCCGCTTTGAGGCGGGGTTTTTGGGCGTAATGGCACCGTTTCGCTTCAGGCTTTGTATTTGTTTTTCGTCATTTTTCCAGCGGGAAGCGTATAGCAACTTACAGTTTCTTTTTTGATTATTCCGATAATCCCGGGAAAATAAAATATACGCTTGAGCCAGGCAGCGCGCCTGCCCGCGGCGGCCGGGTATGCAAAAGTCTGTGCTCTGCGAAAACGTGCTGGATAAATGAAAAAAGCCCCCGTTAAAACGGGGGCTTTTTGCGCTTGTGGCAAATCTTACAGCTTGGTAATGTCCGCCGTCCCCTGCGTAAACAAAGCGCGCACGCGCGTGAGCAGGGCCAGGCGGTTCTGGCGCACAGCCGTATCCTCGGCGTTTACCATAACGTCGGTGAAAAACCGGGCCAACGGCGCGGCAAAAGAAGCCAATACCCGCAGCTGGGCGCGGAAATCTTCCGCGGCCGGACCGGACAACTCTTTTTCCGCTTTTTGCAGAGCGGCAAAAAGCTCCTTTTCCGCCGGTTCCAGCAGCAGGCTTTCCTGCACTCTCCCGTCTGACGGATCGGCTTTTTTCAGGATATTGCAGGCGCGTTTGGCCGCTTCGGCGGCGGCTTTGAAATCTTCGCCTTCGCGTTCGGCGTCCAGAACAGTAACCAAATTTTCCACGCGGTTCAGCGGCAGGGCGTACCAACCGTTGACCGCCTCCAGCGTGCCGGCCTGGCGGCCGCGCTGTTGCAGAATAAGCAAAAGACGCTGGAAGAAGAAATTTTTCAGTTCCTCTTCGGCTTTTTTCCCGTCCCGTCCCGTGTAAAGCGACAGGGCTTTTTCCGTCAGTTCCTTCAGCGAAACGTTCAGTTCTTTTTCCAGCATGATGCGCACCGCGCCGTAGGCTGCGCGGCGCAGGGCGAAAGGATCTTCGCTTCCCGTGGGGATTTGGCCGATTAAAAAGTTGCCCGCCAGCGTGTCCACCTTACCGGCCAAAGACACCAACGCGCCGGTTAAGGTTTCGGGCAGTTCGGAGTTAGACGACAGCGGCCAGTAAAACTGCGCCATGGCGCGGCCTTCTTCGGGGTGGCCTTCCAGCTCGGCGTAGCGGCCGCCCATATAGCCTTGCAGTTCCGGGAATTCGTACACCACGCTGCTGGCCAAATCCGCATAGGCGTATCCGGCGGCGTAAGTGACGCTGTCTTTAATATCCGCCGCGTTCAGGCGGTCGCACAGCCACATGGCCAGCTCCCGCGTACGGTCGGATTTGTCCAACATGGTGCCCAAGCCTTCCACAAACGTACGTTCGGCCAGTTTGTTTTTAAAATGATCCAGACTTTCTTTTTTGTCGTTTTCGTAAAAGAACACCGCGTCGGACAGGCGCGCGGACATGACTTTTTTAAATCCTTCGCGCACTTCGGTCTGGTTGGCCGACACGCCGTCGCGCACGGCGATAAAATAGGGCTGAATGTCGTTTCTGCCGTCCACGACGGGAAACATTTTCAGCTGCGTTTTAAACACGGTGGTGATGAGCTCTTTGGGCAGGGTCAGAAATTTCAAATCAAAATCTCCGCCCACGGCCACGGGATGCTCGGTAAAATACACAGTTTCTTCCACCAAAGCCGGGTCTAAATCGGCGTGGTAACCGCGCGCTTTGGCCTCGGCCATCACGCCGCGGATAAGCGCTTCGCGCCGTTCCTCCGGCAATACCAAAATGGGCTGTGGCTGGGATTTAAGCAGTTGCACATAATAGTCTTTGTCGGCTTTTTCCACGCGGATGGGCTTGCGGCCGAAAGACGTAATCGGATAGGTGTTGCGGCCCGATTTGACGCCCGCCACTTCAAACGGGACGATTTTTTCGCCCCACAGGCCGATTAAACTGCGTATCGGGCGGCCCCATTTGAGTCCGCTTTCTTCCCAAATCATATTTTTGGCAAATTCCATGCCCGTAATGATTTTGACAAAAATTTCCGGCAACAATTTCACCGTTTTTTCGCCTTTGATGTGTAAATCGGCGAAGATGAACGGGCCTTTGTCGGTTTCTTTAACGGTCAGTTTTTCGGGTTTAATGCCATTTTTCTGCGCAAAGCCCGCGCTCTGGGGGGTAAAGTTGCCCCGTGCGTCCTTAAGCAGTTTGGCCGGAGGTCCTTTGACCTCTTTTTGCACGTCGGCGGCTTTTTCGGCCGCGCCTTCTATAATCAGGCACAGGCGGCGGTAGGTGCCGAAAGCCTCCGCCTTTTCATAAGAAATACGGTATTCTTCCAAAAACTGTTTGGCCAGCGTTTCCATTTGGGCCAGGGCGGGTTTGACAAAGCGCGAAGGCAAATGTTCGCAGCCGATTTCCAAAAACGCGTTCATTGGGCGGCCTCCTCTTTCTTTTCTCCTTTGGGCTCCACGCTCTGCACATACACTTTGGCGCAGGCTTTGGCCAGGTTGCGGATTTTGGTGATGATATTGGTGCGGTCAGACACGGAAATGGCCCCGCGCGCTTCCAGCATATTGAAATAGTGCGACACGCGCATGGCGCATTCATACGCCGGCAGATACAGACCCTTTTTGCACAGGGCGTGGCATTCGGCTTCGTTTTCTTCAATGTCGCGGCGCAGGCGGTCCACGTTGGACTCTTCAAAATAATAGTGTGAAAACTGCCGCTCCCCTTCCTGGTGCACTTCGCGGTAGGTGACAGTGTCGTTCCAGCGGATGTCAAATACATTGTCCACTTTCTGGCAGTACATGGCGATGCGTTCCAGCCCGTAGGTAATTTCCACGGTGATGGGGTTTAGACTGTAGCCGGCCATATTTTGGAAATAGGTAAACTGCGTAATTTCCATACCGTCCAGCCAAATCTCCCAGCCGACGCCGGACGCGCCCAGCGTGGGGGACTGCCAGTCGTCTTCAATAAAGCGCACGTCGTGTTCTTTGGGGTCCAGGCCGATGGCCTTTAAGGAATTTAAATAAATTTCCTGTATATCGGCCGGGGCGGGTTTCATAATGACCTGGTACTGGTAATATTTGCCCAGGCGGTTGGGGTTTTCGCCGTAGCGGCCGTCGGCGGGGCGGCGGCACGGTTCCACATATGCGCGGTTGACGGGTGTTTTGGTCAGCGCGCCCAGCACGGTGGCGGGGTTAAAGGTACCCGCGCCTTTTTCCATGTCATAAGGCTGTACCAAGATACAGCCCTGTTTCTTCCAGTATTCGTTTAGGGAAGAAATAATATCCTGAAAATTCTTGCCGTATTTCATATATACAATTATACAAAACACAGAGAAGGCGGGCTATTTGGTACAATAGAGCTATGATTACCAGTGTGATTTTTGACATGGACGGTACGATTTTTTCCACCGAACCCATCTATTTTAAGTGTTATCAAATGGCCGCCGAACCCATGGGGCTGAAATTTACTTTTGAACTGTTTGAAAGTTGTATTGGCATGAGTGTCAATGATTCGTCCAAACTCATTAAAAGCTATTTTGGACGCGATGTGGACGTCAAATACCTTTATGACCAGTGCGCCCGCAACGTGGACGCTTATTTTGACAGTCACACCGTGCCGTTTAAACCCTGCGCCAAAGAAACGATAGAATATTTTCATAAACGCGGTTTAAAACTGGCCCTGGCCACGTCCAATGTCAACCGCTGGGTGGACAAACTGCTGGAAAAGGGGGGGCTGAAAGGGTATTTTTCTTCTGTGGTAACCTTTGACCATGTGGACAATCCCAAACCGGACCCCGAAGTATATCTGCGCAGTGCGCAGAATTTGGGGGCGGACGTAAGCCAGTGCCTGGCCATAGAAGATTCCGTCGCCGGCGCGACGGCGGCCATATCGGCCGGCATGCGCACGGTGGTGGTGCCGGATTTAAAACAACCCAATTCTTTTGTGCGCGCCAACGCCTTCCGCATTTATAAATCCTTGTGCGATATGCAGCGGGAAATGGATGAGGTGTTGGCCTGAGCGTATCGTTCTCTTTGGGCAGAAAATAAAAATCCCCGCCTAGGCGGGGATTTTGTATGCAAAGAGGATGGGTCGCTTGCGTCCGATTGAAACATGACTCGTTCCCCGTTTTTCGGCCGGTGCGGCTTATTGCGCCGGAGCGGGCACCAGTGCCGTCGTGTCGTCTGTCTGTATGGCGGCTTTCGCCGGTTGGGCGACGGGTTTTGCGGGCAGGTCTTCATCGGCCAGGCCGAAAGGTTTTAACGTTTGAAGCGGGTAATTTAAATAACCGTTTAAAAAGCGGCGGCAGACTTCATTGCATTTGCTTAAAGAGAGCAAGTCCTCCGCTTCCGTAAAGTCCAGCGAAGAAAATTCATCCTCGTGCATGCGCCGCCAAAACTGCGGCGAAATTTGCAGCACCGGGCGGTTTTCCAGGCCAAAACCCGCCGCCGCCATCAGCCGCAGCGTAAAAGCCGGTGCAAACGCCGCGTTGGGCTGCCCCAAGTCCAGCTCCGTCAGCGCCTGCAAAAGCAGCCGGTATTTTTCGGCGCTGGGCTGGTGCGGCGGCGTCAGGCGCATCATCAGTTCGCAAAAATGAAAAGCCAGCGTCTGGCGTTTGAGGTCCTGACGGATACGGGGGAAAACGTGCGTAATTTTTCCGCCCGTTACCGTACCCAGCACGTTGGCGCTGCGCGCATAAATGCGGTATGCGGCGCAGGTAAAGGGCTCGCTTAAGGCTTTAAGTTTGCCTTTGGCGCGGTTGACCCCGGGCAGGCGCAGGTTGATGCGTCCGTGCTGCAGCGTATAAAGCGCGATAATGCGGTCCGCTTCGCGGAAGTCCTGGCGGAAAAGCACAATGCCCGAGTCGGTAAATATCATATACTCACTGTAGCAAATTTAAAGCTGCCGCGCGTGACAAACGTAAAAAACCCGTTGGACAGCGCCATGCGGATAAGTTATAATATATAGGTCCTTTTTGCGCCGTTTTTTTATGCGCCAAAGGAGAATTTAACTTAATAACAGGAGTGTACGGGCCTGAAACGGCCGTTGCGTTTCCGCCCGTATAAAAAGAAGCATGTTACCTACATACAGACCTAACAAAGCCAAAAGAGCCAAACACATTGGATTCCGCGCCCGCATGGCCACCGCCGGCGGCCGCAAAGTCCTCAGCGCCAGACGCGCCAAAGGCCGCCACGAGCTGATCCGGGCCTAATATATGTTTTCCCAGGGCTTGCCCCGCAGCCGCCGTCTGCATTTGAAAAACGATTTTAAAAACGTGATACAGACCGGACGGAAAATACAGGGTTTCGGCCTGGTGCTGTGGTGGAAGCCGGCCCCGCTGGGAAAAGAAGACAGACGTTTGGGGCTTGTCGTATCCAGGAAACTGGGAAACGCGGTTGTCAGAAACCGCGTCAAGAGGCTTCTTCGCGAAGCTTTCCGACTGAACCGGGAAAGATTGCAAAGCGGGGTGGACTATGTGTTCAGCCCCCGCGACAGCGAATGTCTGGCCACGGCCGACGCGGCGGAAAACGCCGTTTTAA
>CALUXH010000043.1 GCA_944324695.1 uncultured Elusimicrobiales bacterium
TCGCGGGTTTGTTTGTCGGAAAAAGCGTGCAAAATCTTTTTGGCTTCTTCGCGGAATTTGCCGTTGGCCAAATCGGCCACTTCCTGCGGCAGTTTTTCTACGTTATAAGCAAATTTGGGCTTGCCGCAGAGTTCGCGCAGTTTGAGCTGCACGGCGCACATTTTGTCAATTTCCGGCTTGGCCACTTCCATGGCTTTGATGATGGCTTCTTCTTCCACTTCTTTGGCGCCGCCTTCCACCATCAGCAGACCCTGTGCCGAACCGGCGATGACCAGGTCCATATCGCACTCGGCTTCCTGGGGTTTGGTGGGGTTGACAATGTACTGGCCGTTAATGCGGCCGATGCGCACCGCGGCGACGGGCTCGTTAAACGGAATGGAAGAAATCACCAGCGCGGCCGAAGAGGCCAGCACGCTGATGACGTCGGAGCCGTGCAGTTCGTCGGAAGAGAGCACCATGGCCGTCACGTTGGTTTCGCAGGCGAAGCCTTCGGGGAAAATCGGGCGCAGGGTGCGGTCAATAATGCGCGAAGAAAGGGTTTCTTTTTTGCTCGCGCGGCCTTCACGCTTAAAAAAACCGCCCGGAATTTTGCCGGCGGCGTAGGTGCGTTCTTTATAGTTGACGGTCAAAGGCATAAAGTCGGAAATGCCCGGCTTTTGCTCTTTGGTGCACACGGCGGTGGCGAGGACTTTGGTGTCCCCCCACGTCACCATAACGGCGCCGTCGGCCTGGCGGGCGATGAGGCCCGTCTGCAGGTTCAGCGTCTGACCGCCGACTTCCACGTCCAAAGAGTGGATGTCAAAATTATGGTTGAAATTTTCCATGACTGATTATTTCCTTAATTTGAGTTCTTTGGTGACTTGCTGGTATTTGGCAAAGTCGGATTTTTTCAAGTAAGCCAACAGGCGTTTGCGCTGGCCGACCAGTTTGTTCAGGCCGCGTTCGCCGGCGAAGTCTTTCGGGTTGGCTTTGAGGTGATTGGAAATGTAGCTGATGCGTTCGGTAATCAGAGCAATCTGCACGGCGGCGGAGCCGGTGTCGTTGGGGCTGCTCTGAAATTTGCTGATAATGTCTTTTCTGTCTTGTACGGAAAGTACCATTTTAGTTTACACTTAGGCTGAAAACTGTGCGACCAAGCGTCCCATCTCCTTAGGAAACGCCGAGCCGGAGTCCAACCTTCTCCTTTTTAGTTTTTTTGTACCAGAGTACAGATTTATTATAGCAAATAAAAAGCCCTTTCAACCGCATACATCTGCGTAAAAGGGCAAAGTGGCAAAAATTCAATCGGCCGGAGGCGGGCCGTAGCCGTTTGGAGCGGGTTCCCCCTCCGTTTGGCCCAACAGACGCAGATAATCCGAAAAACGCCAAAAATGTCCCAGCGTATACCAGCCGGAATACCCCAAATCATGCCCGCGGCGCACGGTGGCCATAAAAAAAGCGACACACAACCATATGATGAGCAACAACAGGAAGGATTCCAAAGAGTCATTTTCGGTAACGGCGCTCCAGACGGCCAAAATGACGGCCGCCGTCCAGGCAAAACTGTAAAAACGCACATAACTGCGGCGGGAAGCGCGTCCCCACGGACACCAAAAAAGCAGCAACCCTTGCAAAATATCTTTAACAACAGAAAAAATCCATTCCATACATTATTGAGTATATCATATATGGCCTTTTGTTCAACGCAACAAAAGGGTACGCCCGCCGGGAGGGTTATGGACCCGGCGGGCGAGGGGTTTTGTAGGAGGAGGTATGAAAAAAATCAGATTAGGTGTACGCCCAAATGCAGGCTGGCGTAACGTTCAGTATTATAGATATCAATATCGCTGACCGTTTTAAAATCTCTAAATTCGCGCTTGATCCAGGCGATTTCGCGCTCCAGGCGGCGCTTTTTCATTACTTGCACTTTGCGGGTCATTACCATATTGTTCATAACTGCCCCCTTTACGGCTCCGGCTGTCCTGCTTTCTACATACAGGATAACTTTTCCGACGGAAAACAACCAGGGTCCTAGGACCCAGCGAAAGATATTTTTTGGGCCCACGCTTTGCCCGCAGACAGGGCCCGCTTTTTTATTTTTCAAGGACCCAAAAGATTTTGGGCCTTTTGGCACCCGTCCGACAAAAAATTCTTTATTTTAAAAAGGAAATATAATACAATAGGAAGGACGCAAGACAGTTTTACGGGGCCGCCCGTCGTTGCGCGCCCCGCATCTATTATACGGAGACAAGAAACCATGGCAACAAAAACTGTGAAGAAAACCGCCAAAAAAGCGGCGGCCAAAAAGCAGGCTAAAATGGTGTACGCTTTCGGCGGCGGCAAAGCCGACGGAAACGGAAAAATGAAAGAACTTTTGGGCGGAAAAGGCGCCAACCTGGCCGAAATGGCGGGAACCTTAAAACTGCCCGTCCCTCCCGGATTTACCATTACTACCGAAGTTTGCACTTACTACTGGAACAACAAAAGAACCTACCCCAAAACCTTAAAAGCCGACGTGGAAGCCAACCTCAAAAAAGTGGAAAAACTGACCAAAAAACAGTTCGGCTCCGAGAAAAACCCGCTGCTCGTGTCCGTGCGCTCCGGCGCGCGCGCGTCCATGCCGGGCATGATGGAAACGATTTTGAACATCGGTCTGACGGAAAAAACCATTCCGGGCATGATTGCCAAAACCGGCGACGAACG
>CALUXH010000044.1 GCA_944324695.1 uncultured Elusimicrobiales bacterium
CCAAACTGCAGGCCAGCCAGTTCCTGCGCACGGAAACGCTGGGTATTCTGCTGCTGGGCGTGATTGCGTTCTCCATCGCCACGGCCGCGGGCGTGCTGATGGCGCGCCTGATGAACCTGTTTGTCAAAGACAAAATCAACCCGCTTATCGGTTCGGCTGGCGTGTCGGCGGTGCCGATGGCGGCGCGTGTGTCCAACAAACTCGGGTTGGAATATGACAAGAACAACTACCTGCTGATGCACGCCATGGGCCCCAATGTGTCGGGCGTAATCGGCAGCGCGGTGGCCGCGGGCGTACTGCTGGCTCTGCTGAAATAGCAGCGGTTTTAACATAAAAGACCCCGCCCAAAAGGCGGGGTGTTTGCGGCTTTTATGTTGCAGATATATTTTTGTTCACATGCAAAATTTATCAAAAAAAAAACAATACAAGCCCTTTTAAAAATGCTTCTCAACAGGCAATATCTTCTTTTTCGGAAATTTTCCCAACAAACGAGAACCATTTACTGAGCTTGCTTGACGCCGTTTTTGGGGCAGGACGGCGCCAGCGGGCACTTGGAGCAGAACGGCTTGCGCGCCGGGCAAATGCTGCGCCCGTGCAGGATAAGCGCAATGCCTATCCATTGCCATTTGTCGCGCGGGATCAGTTTCATCAAATCACGCTCTATTTTCACAGGGTCGGTTTGTTTGGTAAAGCCCAGACGGAAAGAAAGGCGTTTGACGTGCGTGTCCACCACCACGCCTTCGGGCGTGCCGAAATAATCGCCCAAAATTACGTTGGCGGTTTTGCGCGCCACGCCGCGCAGGGTCAGCAGTTCCTTCATGCTTTGCGGCACTTTGCCGCCATACACTTCGCAAATGCGTTTGGAACTTTCTATTAAAGACAGAGCCTTACTGTGATAAAAACCCGCGGAATGGATAATTTTTTCCACGTCTTTGATGTCCGCCGCGGCCAGCGCCTGCGGCGTGGGATATTTTTTAAATAAATTCGGCGTAATCTGGTTTACGCGCGCATCCGTACACTGCGCAGACAATATAACCGCCATTAAAAGTTCCCAGGCGTTTTTGTGTTTGAGCGGAATAATTACCTTCGGATATAGCTTCTTCAGCTCCGCCAGCACAAAAGGCAAATCGGTTTTTTTAATCAGCACGGGCCGCCTCCTCTTTTTTATATCCGCGTCCCAGCCGCGAAAGGCCAAACGCCGCCAATAAAAATACCAGGTTGACCAAAATAATCGTCGCGCCCGACGGAATATTAAACAGAAAAGACAAATACACCCCGCTCCATACGCTGGCCAAAGCCAGCGCCGCGGCCAGCCACAGCACCTGTTTAAACGTGCGCGCCAACAGCAGGGCGGTCACCGGAGGCAGGATAATCAGCGCGGAAATTAAGAAAATCCCCACCACTTTAAACGCCAGCACCACCGCCAGTGATGTAAACACAATCAAGGCGGCATTTAAACGCTTTACATGCACGCCGCGCGTACGGGCAAAAGCTTCGTCAAAACTGGCGGCAATCAAATCCCGGTACCAAAACAACAGGAACAGCAAAAGGACCGCCAACAGCACCGCGCACCAAAATACTTCGGCGCGGCCCACGGTCAAAATACTGCCGAACAAAAAACCGAACAAATCCGCGTTAAACCCGCCGGCCAACGCCGTGATAAAAACACCCAAAGCCAAGCCCGCCGCACTGACGATGCCGATGGCGGCGTCGCCATAGATTTTGATTTTCTCCATAATCTTCAAAACGCCCAAAGAAGCCAAAAGCACCACGGGCACGGACATATACAGAGGGCTGGTCTGCGTCAGCAGGCCGACGGCCACGCCCGTCAGGCACACATGGCTCAGGCCGTCGCCGATGAGCGAAAGCCTTTTCAGCACCAAAAATACCCCCAGCAACGCGCACACCACCGCCGCCAAAGAGCCCGCCAGCAGGCCGCGCTGTACAAAACCGTAAGAGAGAAACTCGCTAATCATGCTTGGCCTCCGCCCCGTGCGCCGCTTTATGACCCACCGGCTTCTCCACGCTGCAATGGCAGCCCAGCGGGCAATGGCCGTGATTGTGCAGGTGGTCTATGGTATGCTGGGCAAAGGGACCAAGCTTTTCGGCCACTTTCTGCGAATGACAAAAAGCCTGTCTGTCTCCGAAAAACACCAGTTCTTTGTCTATATACATAAATTGGGAAATATATTTGCCCACTTCGCCGGTGTCGTGGGTAATGAGCAGAATGGTTACGCCGTGTTTCTGATTTAAATCCGCCAGCAGATTAAAAAACATTTCGCGGCTGCCGGGATCCATGGCAGCGGAAGGCTCGTCCAAAATCAGCAATTGCGGCCGGCTGACCAGCGCGCGCGAAAGTAGTACGCGCTGTTGCTGCCCCACCGAAAGCTCGGAAAAAATCCGCCCCGCCAAATCTAGCGTATGCGTCTGCTGCAGCGCGCGGCACACCTGTTGCAGATTTTCCGCCGTGGCCTCTTTATGTTTGGCGTCAAAACACAGCCCCATCAGCACCACTTCTTTCACCGACAGCGGAAAGCGCGTCTGCGATACGGGGCTTTTCTGCGCCAGATAACCGATTTTTTGCCAGTCTTTAAATTTGCGCACGGGCACGCCGAAAAGCTCTATTTCTCCCGTACCTTTTTCCAGCCCTAAAATCAGCTTCAGCAAGGTGGTTTTGCCTCCGCCGTTGGGGCCGATAATGCCCACATAATCCCCCGCTTCCACGGTAAAGGAAACATCCTCCAGCACCGGCGTGCGGGTATAGGTAAAACAAATGTTTTTGGCCTGCACTACGGGCGGCATTTAAGTCCCTCCCGCAAATTATGCAAATTGCGCCGCATATATTCGCCATATGTAATGCCGGCGTCAAAATCCTTTTTGCTCACTTCCTCCACCGTATACAGCGGCAGTACGCGCACTTTAGTTTCGCGCGCGACGGTGGCCGCCAAATCCGGCGAAAGCGTTTCTTCGGTAAATACGGCCGGCACGCCGTGCTTGCGAATATAGCGCACCAGCTGCGCCAGCTTATGCACGGAATGCTCGCTTTGGTGGGAAGTGCCCGTCAAAGACTGCAAACGCAGACCGTAGGTTTGCGCCAGATTGCCAAAAGCCAAATGCCCCACATGCACCACATCGCGGCTTTGGCAGTCGGAAAATCCGTCCCTAAATGCGGCATGCAGCTCTTTGATCTCTTCTTCAAATTGCTTCAAATTTTCTTTGTAGTAACGCTTGCCGCCGGGATCGGCTCGCGTCAATGCGTTGGCAATGCGTTTGGCCATTTCCAGCGCGCCGTAAGGAGTCATCCATATATGCGGGTCCTGCTCCGGGAAAGACGGCCCCGCCTCCAGGGCGTTCACGCCGGAAAGCCCTTGCAAAATATCTCTCGTCCAAGGTTCCACGCGCGGAGAAATATATATAAATAAATCCGCTTCGCTCACGGAGATAATTGAGCCCGGAGTAGGCTCAAAGCTGTGCGGCTCCGCCCCCGGGGGCACCAGCATATGCAGCCTGACCCTGTCCCCGCCGATTTGCTTGGCCAGCGTATATGGTACATAGCCCGACACCGCCACTTCCAGTTTGTCTTTCGGCGCGGCGGAAGCAGAAGGCGCAGACGCGGTTTTGCCGCCTTCCAGCCACCACACGCCAAATATACCAAGTGCCAGAATAATAAATCCAGCCAGCAGGCCTTTTTTCATACGTCCTCCCAGACTTATTGTATGTATTCTAGCATTTTCCACGGCGCAAAAAATCCGCGGCACGGGTTGTTCCGGGCCGCGGAAATGCAAACGGTCCTTTTATTTGAAAAGCACCCAGCGGTTATCCTCTTCTTTTTCCTTACCTCCTAAAGCCGGGCAAATTCGTTCGGCCCACTTTTTCCCGACGTCTGCATCGTCATATCCACAGACAATGCGTGCGCGTATTCCCCCATCATCCTGGTTATGCCACCGATACCCCAATATATACAGTTTCTCTTTACGGGAAGCATATACGCCCGCCCAGCCCTGGACAAAATACTCCCAATGCTGCGTTTCTTGAGGAATACTGACATCCAATTTATCCATAGTATCGGCATATTCCCCGTTGGCCATATAATACAGTTCCTGAGCGTCGCGCAGACTGCGCAGCAAAGTCAACGGTTCGGACGCGCGGGATTTCTCTACAGCCGTTTCATACTGCGGTACGGCCACCGCGGCCAATATGCCGATTATCAGCACTACCACCAACAGTTCTATCAGGGTAAAGCCGAACCGTTTGATGGGAAAGAAATGGGATTTTGGAGGAAAGCCTCCCAATACGCCATTATCCAGAAACCCGCCTAAAACGCTTTCATAGCGGTTTTTATTTTCCGGATACATTTATTGATAAATTTTGCTCATACAAAAAATTTATCAAAAAAAAAAAACAATGCAAGGGTTTTTAAAAACGCCTGCCAGGCCAAAAGCCCAAAAAGCGGGCGGGGCAAAATGAGGTCTTGCCCCGCCCGTACAAAACAGCCGTCCTGCGTTTACTTAATCACACCCAGCTCTTTGCCGACTTTAATAAATTTTTCCGCGGCAAACTCCAAGTCTTTGCGTTCGTGGCCTGCCGTGACAATGGTGCGCAGGCGTTCTTTGCCGCGCGGCACGGTGGGAAACACAATGGCCAGCGCGAATACGCCTTCTTCAAACAGGCGTTTGCTGAACTGCTGCGCTTCGGCGCTGCCGGGCACCATGACGGGCGTTACGGGCGTTTGGCTGTGGCCCGTGTCAAAGCCGGCTTTCTGCAAGGCCGTTTTAAAATAATGCGTATTGTCCCAGAGTTTTTTAAGCCGTTCGGGTTCGTTTTCAATCACGTCCAGCCCCGCCAAACACGTGGCAATGACAGAGGGCGGCTGGGAGCTGGAGAACAGGAACGGGCGCGCGGTGGACACCATATAATCGCGCAGTTTCTGCGGACCGGCCACATAACCGCCTACCGCGGCAAAGGCTTTGGACAATGTGCCTATCTGAATATCCACCTTGCCCTGCATATGGAAATGTTCCACAGTGCCGTGGCCGTGTTCGCCCAATACGCCGGAAGCGTGAGCGTCGTCAATCATGGTAATCACGCCGTGTTTGTCGCATAATTCCACGATGTCGGGCAGATTGCAAATATCCCCGTCCATGCTGAACACGCCGTCAGTTACCAGCAGTTTGCGGCGGGCTTTTTTGACGTCGTCGCTTTCCAAAATTTCTTTTAAATGCGCCATGTCGCTGTGGCGGTACACTTTCTTTTTGGCTTTGGCCAGACGGCCGCCGTCTATAATGCTGGCGTGGTTGAGCTCGTCGGAAATCAACACGTCCTCGGGCGAGGTCATCAGGCACTGGCAGGTGGCGGTGTTGGCCGTAAAGCCGGACTGAGTTAAAATAGCCGCCTCAGCCCCTTTAAACGCCGCCAGGCGTTTTTCCAACTCTTCATGCATGGTCATCGTGCCGATAATCGTGCGCACGGCGGCGGTGCCGATGCCGTATTCTTCTATGGCCTTTTCCGCGGCGGCTTTTACTTTGGGATGAGTGGTCAGGTTCAAATAATTGTTGGACGTCAAGTTGACCACTTTTTTCCCGTCAATGACCGCCACCGGCGCCTGCGCCGACTGCAAAATATGCAGCGTGATAAAACGGTTTTCGGATTTTAACTGATTAATCTCATCGTCTAAAAAAGCAAACTTATCATTCATAGTTTTCTCCTTACGGGACCATAATGACTTTGCCGCATTTGTGTTCAGGGTCGGTCATGGCGGCGAAAGCTTTTTCAAAATCTTTCATTTCAAATTCATGCGTAATGACGGGGCGCGGGTCTATTTTGCCGCTGCGCAAAAGCGCGTCCATGGTGTACCAGCTCTCATAAATCTTACGGCCGGTCAGGCCTTGCACCTGTACGCCTTTAAATACAATAAGGTTGGCGTAATCAACGGTAATCGGCCCGCCGGGCAAACCAAACGCCACAAAATGCCCCGCCGGCTTAATGGCGCGCAAAGCCAAATCTATGCCCGCCGGATGGCCGGACATTTCTATCACCACGTCCACGCCTTTTTCATCTCCGGAGGCTTTGATAATTTTTTCCAGCGCGCCCGCTTCAGACGGGTCTATAATCACGTCCGCGCCCATGCGCTCGGCCAGTTTTTTGCGAAAGGCGGACATTTCCGTGGCTATGACCTTGGCCGCGCCGCAGGCTTTGGCCACATTGGCGGCAAACAATCCTTGTGCGCCCATGCCGCTTATCAGCACCACTTTGCCCGCTATGTCGTTGGCCAGCGTGGCATAAACGGCGTTGCCCAAAGGCTCCATAATGGAACCGATGTCTTTTAAACTGTCGTCTTTGTGTTTCCAGCCGCAGCGGGCGGGAATGGCCGCATATTCGGCAAAGCCGCCGGGGCGGTCCAGCCCGATGGTCTGGTTATGCGCGCATACGTCGCGGTGGTTGTTGCGGCATTCATAGCATTTACCGCACCAAACATGCGATTCTATGGAGATAAAATCGCCCTTTTCAAAACCGTGTGCGTCTTCGCCCACTTCCACCACGGTGCCGCAAAGTTCGTGGCCGAAAACAAACGGTATGGGAATACGCTGCGGGGCCCAGCCGGTATAATTGTAGACCGGTATGTCGCTGCCGCAAATGGATGTTTTGTAAATTTTAACGAGAAGTTCGTCTTTTTGAATACGGGGAACGTCGGTGTCTATGTATTCCGCGCCTTTGGCGGGTCTGGTTTTACAAAGCGCTTTCATATGTCCTCCTGCCCATAAAGGGCCTGCTGTTTTCATTCTACATTAATTTTAGTTTTTGCGACAGAGCGCACGTTCACAAAAACTTCCTGTTTCCATTTGCAAAAATGCTACAATAAAAAAGAATTAGTTTCAGTTTTATGAAAGGGTGAGGTTTTGTATGGAGAAAAATTTATCTTCCGCCGTGTTTCAGCAAACGCGGCCCCCGGTGCCCCAGGAACAGGGAGATATTCCCTCCGGTTACGGCACCACCGAAAGCTACTTGCTTCCCAAAGACCCGGCATGGATGTTCCTGTTCTGGGAAATCACGAATGAAACTTTTGATTACGTGCGCAGCCAGTACGGCTCGGATGTATTGGAGCACAGCCGTACGGTCATCCGTCTTTACGACGTTACCGGCAAAGACTATTTTGACGGCACCAACGCCAATGCCTATTACGATATGCCCGTCATTTTTGACGCCAAAAGCTGGTATATTCACGCCCCGCAGGCGGGGCGCGGCTATGTGGCGGACCTGGGCTTTATTACGCCGCAAGGCCAGTTTATTTTGCTGACCCGCAGCAACATGATTACGCTTCCCCCAGGCAAAGTGTCCGACGTCATTGACGACAAATGGATGAGCGTGGAAGGCGATTTTATTAAACTGCTGCAGCTCTCAGGCGCCGACCGCATTGGCATGGGCGCCAGCGAATTGATGCAGGTGGTAGACCAGCGCTGGAGGCTGACCGAACTGGCCGGCGCGGGCAACGCCCCGTCTTCGGCGCGTTCGTCCTGGACTTCTTTTGCCCTGCACACGGTACCGGCCCCCGCACCGGAAGGCGACGAAGACATCTGGCTGCAGGCCGACTGCGAAATTATCGTATACGGTTCGGCTTCGCCCAACGCTTTTGTCACGATTAACGGCAAAGAAATCAAATTGCAAAACGGCAAATTCTCCCTGCGTCAGGCGTTGCCGGCAGGCGCGGTGTTGGATTTGCCCATTAAAGCCAGCAACAAAAAAGGCGATAAGACCCGTCAGGTGCATATCAAAGCCCTGCGCGAACAGGGGAAATAAAGCATGGGACAGGAAAAAGGCTACCTCGCGCTGGTACTGCACGCGCATTTGCCGTTTATCAAACACCCGGAATATCCTGACTTTCTGGAAGAGGACTGGTTTTATGAAGCCATGGTGGAAACTTACCTGCCGCTTCTGAACGTCTTTGAAAAGCTTACCGCCGAAGGGGTGGACTTCCGGCTGACCATGTCCGTTACGCCGCCTTTGTGCAACATGATGAGCGACCCGTTGCTCATTGACCGTTTCAAACATTATTTAAACCAGCGGGTGGAGCTTTCGGGCAAAGAAATTGAACGCACCAAAGGCACCGAATTTGAAGCCGTGGCGCATATGTACCACGACAAATTCCGCCGCTATAAAGATTTGTTTGAAAACGTGTATCATTCCCATATTTTGGAAGGGTTTAAAAAATTCCAGGATATGGGCAAACTGGAAATCATCACCTGCGGAGCCACGCACGGTTATCTGCCGCTGATGGTGCACAAAGAAAGCGTAAACGCCCAGGTCAAAGTGGCGGCGGCCGATTACCGCCTGCGCTTTGGCAAAAGCCCGCGCGGCATTTGGCTGGGCGAATGCGCCTACAACCCGGGCGACGATAAATTTTTGCGCGACGAAGGCATACGCTTTTTCTTCCTGGAATCGCACGGCATTCTGCACGGCACGCCGCGCCCGAAATACGGCATTTACGCCCCCGTATACTGCCCGCAAACCGGCGTGGCCGCTTTTGCGCGCGATATGGAATCGGCCCAGCAGGTCTGGAGCGCCGACTCCGGATATCCGGGCGACGGCCGCTACCGCGAGTTTTACCGCGACCTGGGCTATGATTTGGATTACGACTACATCAAACCCTACCTGCACAGCGACGGCGTGCGCCGCAACATCGGCATGAAATATCATAAAATCACGGGAAAAGTGGCTTTAAATGAAAAAGCCCCGTACAACCCGCACGAAGCGCGCGATGTGGCCGCCGTACACGCCGGCAACTTTATGTTCAACCGCCAGAAACAGATTGAATACCTCTCCACGCTCATGGACCGCAAGCCGCTGGTAGTGTCCATGTATGACGCGGAACTGTACGGCCACTGGTGGTATGAAGGCATAGATTTCTTGGAGTTTTTGTTTAAGAAAATCTATTATGATCAGACGGACATTAAGCTCATTACCCCCATGGAATACCTGGATATGTATCCCGTCAACCAAACGGTGCAGCCGTCCATGTCCTCCTGGGGAGACAAAGGCTACCACGACGTGTGGCTCAATGCCGGCAATGACTGGATTTATCGCCACCTTATCAAAGAGTCCCAGCGCATGACCGAATTGGCCAACCAGTACCCGAATGCCGACGGCTTGCTGAAACGGGCATTAAACCAGCTGGCGCGCGAGCTGCTGCTGATGCAATCTTCGGACTGGGCGTTTTTAATGACTACGGGCACCGCCAAGGAATATTCCACCAAGCGGACCAAAGACCACATCAAACGCTTCAACGAGCTCTATGAGCAGATCAAGCACAACCGCATTGACGAAGGCTATGTCTACCGCCTGGAAAACAGCGACTCTATTTTCCAGCAGATAGATTACAATGTTTATTCGTCTGCGGCCAAAGACAAAGTCTTGGCGCAATATAAATAAGAGATTACACAAAGCCCCCTGCCGTTTAGCAGGGGGCTTTATCTGTAAAAAATATCTTTTTTTACTTTAGCAAACCTTTCAGCGTATCACATAATTGGGAATTAGCATCATTTCTACAGGTTATTTGTCCCGCTTGCGTCGGATGCTGGTCATAATACCAATAAATTGTCGCCTGTAAATTACTGGAAGTATAGCAAGAAGCCGCACCAATTGCATTTTTACCAGGATAATAAGTCAGAGCCAATACTCTTGTAGATTTGGAATCATTTCCCCCTGCCCCGTCACCCATATTATCCAGCAACCAATCCGTACCGCACAGGATTTGATTGGCTCTGGAAGATCCGGACCAAATATGGCATTCGGAAGGAATAGATATATCCAAGGAAGGCACATCAAGAGTATAATCACCGTTGACCATGTAATACCGCTCCTGCGCTTCTTTGATAGCCCGCATAAGAGGCATATACGTCATAAAACGGGTTTTCAAAACTGCTTTCTGATACTGCGGTACGGCTATCGCGGCCAAAATACCGATAATTAAAACAACCACTAACAACTCTATTAGGGTAAATGCGGCACTTTTTTCACTCTTCATGCGAAAAGTGTATCAAAAAAAAAAAACGAGTCAAGGCTTGACCAATAAACGGCAAAAATCAAACAAAAAAAGAGCTGCCTGCGGGCCTCATAGCACAGGCAATGAAGCAGGCTTCGAAAGCGGCATAAAGGGGCGGGGAGAAATCAATCCCTAGGCTTGTTTTCCGATTTACCGCCGCACGGGCGTGTAATTGATTTTGCTTTCTTCGTCCGTCGCTTCCAGTTTAAAGATAACGGGACGCAGACCGTCGTTGCGGCTGCATATGGCCACGCCGGGTTTCTTAATAATAAAACA
Source organism: uncultured Elusimicrobiales bacterium (assembly GCA_944324695.1). Lineage (GTDB taxonomy): Bacteria > Elusimicrobiota > Elusimicrobia > Elusimicrobiales > Elusimicrobiaceae > Avelusimicrobium. Next base: position 10,313 of record CALUXH010000044.1, read on the forward strand.
CGCCGTTTCCGGTCCCATGCGCCAGTGCAAAAACATACTGGTAAATCGCTTTCCAAGCCTCATCGCGGAAATCTTCCGGTTTGGCATAATCGGCATAAAATACCTGTCCGCTTTTCATCATCGGACAGAGCCCCAGCCCTTCGGCCCCGTACTCCGCAGTCAATTCCTTGTACAGAGTAGTTTTCAAAACGGTAATCTTTACTTTTTTCATCTTATACACCTTCCCCTTTTGCCGACAAATAAATATTCCCCGGCGTCTGAGATTTCCGACATACAAAAAGCCCCCGTTTTACACGGGGGCTTTTATGCTATACCATAGGGCAATTTAATTTTCAGGCTTACGCTTTCTAAAATACCAACAGAATAAGCCGCACCCCACTATAGAGCCCAGCGTGTCCATCAGCATGTCTTTTTGGGCGTCCCATATATCTCCCTGAGAGCCCAAGAAAGCCAACCCTGCTGAGCCACCGTCAATTTCGGCATACGTCCATTCCACCAATTCCCAAAAATTAGCTACCGCCATAATAAACACAATGCCAAAAAATGCGGCGAACTTAAATGAGGGCACAATTTTCTTTCTCCACACAAATTCGCTGACCAAAAAACCGCTCAAGCCAATAGTAAAGTGGGCTATGCGGTCATAATGATTGCGCTCAAAACCAAAAAATTGGGTAATGCTGTCAAAAGGCACTCTTTCAAATGTATAATGTGCCCCTATAATTTGCAGGAAACAAAACAGAAAAATCAGAAAATAAGACAAATTAGAAAACTGAAATTTCTTATACGTTCCCACAAACAAGGCTATCAAAAAGAAAGCCGTCAAAAATTCGGTCCACCACACTTGCACATCATAAGGAAAGCAGGCCGACCAAATCGTTTCAATAAGCAAAACAATCAGCAAAGCTGCAAGGAATTTTTTATCTTTATTCATAACTACGATATTATACATCAAAATAAACGGTCGATTTGCT
>CALUXH010000045.1 GCA_944324695.1 uncultured Elusimicrobiales bacterium
GGCTTTGTTCTTTTTATTCTTTTGATGCATATGACTCCTTGTAATGCCCTGTATAATACACAAAAAGCCCCCGGACAAGCCCGGGGAGAGGCGCAAGAGTCACGGGAGGTACCCCCTCGCCTCTTTAAAAAAAAATGTAACAAAAAAAAAAAAACAAAGCAAGCGCTAATCCTTTAAAAAACATCATCAAAAAACAATTCAGCGGGCCCACGACCGGATTTCCTATAATATAAATATGGATAAAGACCAAGGCGTAACCGTTGCCAAATCGGCGGGATTTTGCCCGGGCGTAAAAGGGGCTATAGACAAAGTGCTGGAGCTGGAAGCGTCCGGCAAGAAGCCTGTTTATACCCTGGGACCGCTGATCCACAATAAACAAGTCACCGACATGCTGGCGGCCAAGCAGATCACCTCCGTAGACACCCCCGAACAGGCCGCGGATAAGAAGGGCGTGCTGGTCATCCGCGCGCATGGCATTACGCCTACCTTCCGCGCGCAAGTCATGCAAAGCGGCATGGAAGTGGTGGACGCCACCTGCCCGCTGGTCAAACATGCCCATGACGTCATATCCAAATACGCCGCCGAAGGATACCACACCGTGATCGTGGGTGACGGAGGGCATGCCGAAGTCATCGGCCTGTTGGGCTGTACCCAAGGCAAAGGCGTGGTAGTATCGGGACCGAAAGAAGCGGAAAAACTCCCCCCTTTTGATAAAGTAAACGTTGTGGCGCAGACCACCCAAAAGGAAAGCGTCTTTTTGGAAACGGCGGAAATTATTAAAAAGAAAGCCGCCGTGTGCCAAATTTCCAATACTATTTGTTTCCCCACCAAACAGCGTCAAAGCGAAACCATGCAAATGGCCCGGACGGCGGATTTGGTTATCGTGGTTGGCGGCAAACACAGCGCCAACACCGCGCGTCTGGCCATGCTGTGCCGGGAGCTGGCCCCGCAGGTACTGCACATAGAAACCGAAGCGGAGCTGAGCCCGCAACAGGTGTTGGGACCCAAACATATTTTTATTACCGCCGGCGCATCTACGCCCAACTGGGTCATAGACCAGGTGGCGGACTGGGTACGCCAAACCCGCAAAAAAAGACACCAGAGCGCGGCCGGCCTGATACAACGCGCCTGGGCTAAAGCGATTTCTTATTCTTTTTATACGGCTTTTGCCGCCATGGCGCTGACCTATGTATGCATGAAACTGGAAGGGCTGCACGCCCAATGGGCGCCGCTGGCTTTTTCCTGGCTGTTTGTTTTCAGTCTGACCACCGTCAACCGCGCCGCGGAAAACAAAACCCGCCCCGCCGGGCGTTTGCCGGCCCGGGTGGGATATGCGGCCGCTTTGCTGGCTTTGGCCGCGGCGGCCTGCATGGGGCTGCGCGTATTGCTGGTGTCTGCGGTGTTTTTGGCGGCAGGGCTTTTGTATCCGTTTAGACATCTTTTAAAGTCCAAACTGCTTTCCCTGCCCGGCACCAAAGATTTCTTTACCGCGCTGGGCTGGGGTTTTGCCTGCGCCTTCCTGCCTGCATTGGCCAACGGAATGATTTGGCGCAAAGCTTTGTATCTGGCGGTTTTTTATGCGGGACTTTTGGTGTTTATGCGCTCCGTAACGCTGGGTTTCACTTCGGCCAACAAAGATTTGATGATAGGCAAAGAGAGTTTTTACAAGGCCTTTGGCATCGGCATCACCAAGCTGGCCGTGACCGTTTTGCTTACTGCGCTGACGGCCGTACTGGTAACGCTGCTGGTCATTACCTGGAAACCCGCTTTGGTGGGCATGCTGCTGCTTGGTAATTTTTATACGATTTTTATAGTAATATACTATTATAGCCATTCCGCTTCGCGCGGAGTGAAGGAAGAAACGCTGATTGACGGGCAGTTTTTTGTGCTGTGGCTGCTGGCGTGGTTTTCCCGTTTTATTTAAGTTCCGGAGGGGAGTATGAACATTAAAAAAGTCGGCATTTTGACGGCGGGCGGAGACTGCCCGGGCCTCAACGCGGTTGTTCGCGCCGTCAGCAAAAACGCTTTGCGCCACGGCGTGAAAGTGTTGGGCTTTAAAAACGGTTTTGACGGCTTGGTCAAAAATGATTTCATCGAAATTGACGAGCACGCCGTGTCCGGCATTCTGACACTGGGCGGCACCATTTTAGGCACCAGCAACTTAGCCAACCCGTTCCGCTATACGCTGGCTCCCTTCGGCACGCCGGAAGATCCCAAAGACCTTTCCGCCGTGGCCATGCATAATTTCAAAACCAACGGGCTGGACGCGTTGATCGCCATAGGCGGCGACGGCACCCTGCATATGGCCCAGCAGTTTGTGGACATGGGCATGCCCGTGGTCGGCATTCCCAAAACCATAGACAATGACCTCTCCTGCACGGATTTAACTTTCGGTTTTGACTCGGCCATGTCTGTCGCCACGGACGCGGTGGACCGCATACACACCACCGCCCAAAGCCATCGCCGCGTGATGATTATTGAAACCATGGGCCGCTATGCGGGCTGGATTGCGCTGCGTTCGGCCATTGCCGGCGGGGGAGATATCGTGCTTATTCCCGAAATTCCCTATAACGAACAAGTCATTGTAGACTATATTTTGGACCGCCGCGCCAAAGGCAAAAATTTCAGCATTATCGTGGCCGCCGAAGGCGCCAAAAACGAAGCCGGCGAGCAAGCCGTCACGCGCACCGTGGCCGCCAGCACCGACCCCGTCCGCCTGGGCGGCATCGGCTTTAAAATCAGCAACATGGTGGAAGAAGCCTGCCGCGTGGAAAGCCGCGTGGTGGTGCTGGGGCACCTGCAGCGCGGCGGCACGCCGACGCCGTTTGACCGCTGGCTGTCCACGCGTTTCGGC
>CALUXH010000046.1 GCA_944324695.1 uncultured Elusimicrobiales bacterium
AAAAAAACGCCCCGCTTCAAGCGGGGCGTTTAAATTATTTGGCGTTGACCATTTTGGCTCTGGAGATATCGCCTTTCTTGTCCAGGAAGTACAGATATCCTTTTTCTTTTTTGATGCCGGTTTTTTCCACTTTTTTGGGTTTGCCGCCTTTTTTGCCGCCGCGGGCCATCTGCACGCGCGCGACGTCGCCGTCTTTGTCAATGTAGTACAGGAATCCGTCTTCGCGTTCTACGCCGATTTTAAGTACTTTTTCTGCCATGGTAATTGTTCCTCCTTTCAGGAAACATTTTTCAGGGTTCGGATTATTTTTAAAAACGTCTGAAATGTTTGCCGTGCGCTTAACGGTTTTGCCGCCCGCGCAGGGGTGTCCGGCACCCTTACCGAAAAAGTCTAATAAATATTCTTTTCTTTTGCAAGCATTTTTTTCCTCGGGAAAATCTTTTTTTGCCTTCGGAGCGGTTTTTTACCGTTCTTTCCCGTACGCGTAGAAGGCCCCTTTTGGCTCTATGCGGGCCCGTACGCGCGGGATAATGTATAATACAATATATATCCTTTTTTCCAAAGGGCGGTAATTTCATGTATTTAAAAGCCATAGAAATCGTCGGTTTCAAATCTTTTGCCGATAAGGTGCGCCTGGACTTTGAGCCCGGCATTACCTGCGTGGTGGGCCCCAACGGCTGCGGTAAGTCCAACGTCATAGATTCCGTGCGCTGGACCATCGGCGAAATGAGCTGGAAGGCGCTGCGCTCGGCCTCTATGGTGGATATTATTTTTAACGGCACGGCCAAACGCGCCCCGTTGAATATGGCGCAGGTCAGCATGGTGTTTGACAATTCCACGCGCAACCTGCCGCTGGATTTTAATGAAATTACCGTCAGCCGCAAAATTTTCCGCTCCGGCGAAAGCGAATACTATTTGAATAAGGTGCAGTGCCGTCTGCGCGACATACGCGATTTGTTCCTGGACACCGGTATCGGCGGCGAAGGCTACGCCATTATTGACCAGGGCGGCGTGGAAAGCGTGCTTTCCGCCACGCCGGAACAGCGCCGCGAGATGTTTGAAGAAGTGGCCGGCGTGTCCAAATATAAAGCCAAACGCGAAGAATGCATCCGCCGTCTGGAGCGTGTGGATATGGACCTGGCGCGTCTGTCCGACACGGTTACGCTGATTGCCGAACAAATTAAAAAGCTGGACGGAGAAGCGCGCAAAGCCCGCCTGTACCAAAAATACCGCGAAGAACTCAAAGAAAGCGAAATCGCCATTTCGCTCTGCTCCATTAAAGAAGCCGATGGGCTGATAGCCAAACACGGTGCGGAGCTGGAGCCGGTGCTTTCGCGCGCCAAAGATTTGGAAAACCAGATTTCCGCGCAGGAAGGCCAGACCGCGGCCATGGATTTAAACCTGACGCATAAACAAAAAGAAGTGGCGGAATTTAACGAAAAAATCGCCGCCAGCAAGTACCAGGTCGGCCTTTTGGAAGGGGCCATCAAAAACTGCGACAATTTAACCGCCGAATTTACGGCGCAGCTGGCCGCTTCGGGCAGCGAGTCTGAGCGCGGGCAGAACCGCATTAAGGAAATTGAGCCCGCCATCGCCAAACTGAAAGCCCAGCAGGCGGAGCTGGAAGGCAAACTGGCCCCGCTTCAGAAACAATACAACGAAGAATTCGCCCTGTCGCAAAAACAGGAGCAGGATTTGCGCAACGCCGACGGCCAGATACAGCGCGCCAGCACGGATCTGATGCGTTTGGTGCAAAGCCAGATGGAATGCCAGAATAAAATTTCGCTGGAGCAGGCCAATGTACAGCGCGAGAGCGAAGATTTAATTACGTTGGAGAAAAGCAGCCAGGCCGACAGCGGCGTGGAAGCCGTGCGTCAGGCGTTGGAAGAAATCCGCACGCGGCTGGCCGAGAAACAAAACGCCGCGCAGGCGGCGCGCGGGCAAATTGCGCAGGGCGAAGCGAATTTGAAGGAATTACAGCAAAAACGCACCGCGCTAAATGAACAATTGTCTGCTTTAAAGTCTGAAAAAGCCGCTTTAAACGCCAAACTGGAAATGATACGCACCCAAGGGGAAAACGACCCGTATTGGGTGGGCGTCAAAACGGCGTGTGAGGCCGGTATTGCCGGTATAAAGGGCACATTGCGCAAGGCGTTGAAATATGCGCCCGAAGACGCCACTGCGGTGGAGGAAGCTTTCGGCAAGTATTTGGACGCGGTGTTGTGCGAAAATGAAGCCGCCGCCCGCGCCGCCGTGGAGAAACTCAAAGCGCACGGAAAAGCGCGCTGCAAATTTATTTTGTTGGACAAAGTGCCCGCCGCGCCTGCCGCGTCCGGCACGCTCAAGGCGCAGCTGCAGTACGCTCCGGAACTGGAAAATTTGGTGTCGCTTTTGGTCGGCGGATACAGCGCGGGAAATGACGGCTTCCTGTTCGGCGGGTTTTTCTTAAGCGCGGGCGCCGCCGGCGTTACCGCGCCGGAAGCGTATTGGGGCGAAGAAGAAACCGTCAAACAGGCCTTGTCCGAAAAAACCGCGCGGGAAGATGAGATTTCCAAAGAAATTATTGTTAATTACGACGCTTTGCAAAAAGCCGACGAAGCCTTGCGCGCGTTGCGTATCAGCGCGCAGGAAGCCGCCGTGGCGGCCGGCGCGGTGCAGGGGGAGCTGTCTTCTAAAGAACGCGAGCTGAAACAGGCCGAAGAAGCCCTGGCCAAGGCCTCTGCGCAAAAGCAGGAACTGATGCTGCGCGTGGACAGACGCAAGCAAAATGTACGGAAATTGCAGGAAGACTTGCAAAACATTTTGAAACAGCAGGAAGAAAACAAAGCGCAGACCGAAACCCTGAAAACGCAAAAGGCGGAACTGCAGAAACAGTCGGAGCAGAGCAAAAGCCGCTTAAACGCGCTGAACGGGGAATTGTACGAATTGAAAATCCGCAAGAACAATGTGGAAGTGGATTTGAAATCCACGGAATTTGAATACAATACCCTGCTGGCCAACGAAGGCAAACGCGCCGAAGCGGCCAAGTCGGCCAGCGCGCGCCTGCAGGCCCTGGCGCAGGAAAAACTTTCCACCCAGGCCAAGCTGTCCACGGAGCGCGACACGCTGGCCCAATTGGAGACCGACGAATACAAATTGCGCGAATCGCTGGAAGTGCTGAAAAAAGAGTACAACGACAAAATGTCGGCTTTAAACGCCAACAAAAAACAACTTTCCGATTTGCACATTAAACAAAACGATTTGGAAAATGCGCTTGCCAATGCGCGCCGCCAGCGCACCACGGTGGTGAACAACCTCTTTGAAAGCTGGAACATTACGCCCGAAGAGGCACAGATGAACTTTGGCGACAAACAGGTGGATTACGAACGCGTGAAAATGATGCGCAAACGCATTGAAAACATGGGCGCGGTGAACATGACCGCGCCGGAAGAATACGACGCGCTGACGGAGCGGCATAATTTCCTCAAAACCCAAATCAATGATTTGGAGGACGCCAAGAAAGATTTGCGTTCCGCCATACACAAAATCAATATCACTACGCGCGACAATTTCAAATATACGTTTGAACAGGTCAAAATGCACTTTAAAAACATTTACCAGACGCTTTTCCGCGGCGGTGAATGCGATTTGGTGCTGACCGATCCCGAAAATTTGCTGGAGACGGGCATTGAAATTTACGCCCAGCCCCCGGGCAAAAAACTGCTGAACATCTCTTCCATGTCCGGCGGCGAAAAAACGCTGACGGCGCTGTCTTTGCTGTTTGCGTTCTTTACGCACAATCCGGCCCCGTTCTGCATTATGGACGAAGCCGACGCCGCGCTGGACGAAGCCAATGTGGAACGTTTCGTCAACCTGATTAAAGAATTTTCCAACACCACGCAGTTTATTGTGGTCACCCACAACAAGCGCACCATGGAATCGGCCCGCCGCCTCTACGGCATTACCATGGAGGAAAGCGGCGTATCCAAAGTCATGTCGGTCAACTTGGCCGACCGCGCCGACCAGGCCAAAAAAGAAGAGCTGGAAGCCTTGGCGGTAAGCTGATGATATACGGCGTGTTTTCGGATATTCACGGCAATCTGGAGGCGTTTTACGCCGCCTTGCAGCGCATGAAAGACGAAGGCGCGCAGAAATATATCTTTTGCGGGGACTTGATCGGTTACGGGCCGGACCCCGAAAAATGTATACAGAAATACCGCAATATGCAGGCCGACGGCCTGGTAACGGGCGTGCTGGGCAATCACGACGCCATTTTTATCCATCCCGAACTGCGCGAATATTTTAATTTTGAAGCGTTAAAATCTTTGGACTGGAGCGCCAAACAGCTTAGTGCCAAAGCCATGCGTTTTGTTTCTTTTTTGCCGGAAGTGGCCTACGGGGAAAATTTTACCGTAGTACACGGTTCTCCCATGGAGCCGATAAAAGAATATTTTGCCAGTTGCCGGCAATACCGCTTGGCGTATTCGCTGTGGCGGGGCCAAGTGCTTTTTGTGGGCCACACCCATTTGTCTTTTTATATAGAGGGGGATGCGGCCGCTTGCCATACCCATGTGGTGCACGAGGAAGAAGAATTGCCTCTGCAGCCTTCTTGCCGTTATGTCATTAATCCCGGGTCTGTGGGCAAACCGCGCGACAATGACGCACGGGCGTCTTTTGGTCTGTGGAACACGGAAAAAAATACGTTTCGTTTCCTGCGCCAAAAGTATGATTTCACATCAACACAGGAAAAAATGCGCGCGGCGCAGCTGCCCGGATTTTTAATAGACAGTCTTGCCCTGGGAATGTAAAAGAACGGATACGGCAATTTTTGCTAGGCGGCGGATGAAGAGACTTCTTTTATCCGCCTTTTTTAGGGCAAAAACTTATCCAAAGGCAGGTATTGTAAACGGGAATCAAAATCTGCCTTTCGCCGAGGACAGCGGCCCTTCCGTGCGCCGGCAGGACATAAAAAAACCCTGCTTTTGCAGGGTTAAAATGGTGGACCCGACAAGGATCGAACTTGCGACCTCCTGCATGCCATGCAGGCGCTCTCCCAGCTGAGCTACGGGCCCTTCTATGTATATAGTATAACAATTTTTTTCCCGTTTGGGAAGCGTTTTCTTTTCCTGCCCAGGCCGGGACGCTGTTATTATATAAAAAACAGACTATCCCTGACGAACGGCTGTTAAAACCGCAGGTTCCCGTTGAGCTTCAAGCCCCACCCGTCTTCCTGCCCTCCTTGTGCAAAGCCCGCCAGCGTGGCGCTTAGACCGCGGACTTCATCTGTATAATTCAGTCCCAGCGTAAGGCGGCCGGAAGTGCCGCGCAGAGACAACTCACCCAGCCTGTGTCCTTCCACCCTGCTTATTCCGCGCCCGTTAAACTCATGCAACAGTTCCGCCCGGGCCAGCGGCATAAAATGGCCGAAAGCCAAATTTTGTGCCGTGTAGGAAAGCCCGACCGTTCCCAACAGGCTGTCCGAACCGCTGATATAGACCGATTCGCCCAAATTATCCGTCATGCCGTCTCCCTGTATATGCGTCCAGCGCAGCTTGGCTCCTGCCGTCCAGGAGCCGCCCAGCGTATATAAGGCTCCGGCCTGCATGGCGGTAAAAGCTCCTTCGTATTCAAAGGAAGCCCCCGTTTCAGCAGAACCGCCGTAGCTGGTTTGTTGCCAGCCGATGCGTGCGTCCGCCAGCAGCTGTAAATTCTCTGCCGCGTTCCATGCGCCGAATGCCCCGCCGGCCCAGGAAGAGGCATAACTGTCCGCCCGCACGGGATAGGTGGTGTATGTTCCGTAGGCATAGCGCGCATACAGGCCGCCGGTCCAGGCGTCCCTGCGGCCGTATAAACCGGCCAGCGCCGTGGTGGCGCGCAGGGTGAAGCCGCTGCCTGTTTCGTGTTTGAGGTGTTCATACCCCGTTTTTAAAAAGCTCCCTTTTTCCTGCTCCGTTTGCACCGCGTCTTGGATTACCGTGTCCAAAAGTCCGTCTCCCGCATTGGCCAAAGCCAGGGCTACCATGCCGGTTTGTCCATAGCTTTCGGCGCGCCGATGTGAAAAGCCGCCGGAAAGCAGCCACGCCGTCAGCCCGCTGCCGGCTTCTGTCTGCGGAGCCAGAGAGTAGGTGTATACCCCGGAATTTTCCGCATGCAGGATAAAGGAGGAGTTGGCATTCGGCGTACGGACCAATATATGGTTTTGCACGTCTGCTATGCCCTGTACCACGACATGGGCTTCCGGCACGTCTTGGGCAAAAGTAACGGAAGTGTCCGCCCCGACAATCAGGTAAGGTTTGTCAAATCCGGACAGTTTTAACGCGTCGCTGCTTTGAAAATTGAGCAGCGTCAGCTGATTTCCAGTCCCGGCTCCGCCGTAAACAGTGCCGGAAACCGTGGTTTGCCCCGAAAGCGTAACGGTATTGTTGCCGCCCTGTGCGGCGGAAGAAGCGTATACATCCGCACTGACGATCGTGTTGTGGAGGACGATTTCGTTTCCGGAGGAAGCGGAATGTGTTCCTTCCGCCAGCCCCCCGTAAATACTGCCGTTTATATGAGTGTTGGAGAGCCAAACGCGGTTATCGTTTGCCTGAGTATAGTCCCCGCGCGCGGCGCCGCCGTATACGTCTCCCGTAACGGACGAATCATATAATTCCACATAATTGGAGGAAGCGGAAGAAAGAGAGGTGTCCGTCTCTCCGGCCGGATTAACTTCTTCTTCCCGGGTCACCTGTCCGCCGTATATGTTAGCCGTCAACGTAGCGTTTGTGGCGGTGACGCCGTTTCCTTCGGCTTGAAACCCGATGGCAAATTCCTGCTGGCCTTCGGCGGTTAAAGTTTGCCGTTCGTGTTCGGCCCAGCCGCCGGCCAGGGTGGATGCGGTTACGGTAGAAGCGGCAATTTGCACGGCATTGTTATTGGCCGCCCCGCTGAAATTCATGGCCCCGGCTATTTCGGCGGAACTGTTGCCCGCTTCGGCGTTTTGCAACAGGATACTATTACCTTGGGCTGTGGCCGAGGTGGTATTCCATCCCGTGGTGTTTGCATCCTGT
>CALUXH010000047.1 GCA_944324695.1 uncultured Elusimicrobiales bacterium
GAGGTCCAGCAGTTCCAACACCTGTTCGTCCACTTTTTGTTTGTAGAAATTCAGCGGCACTTCGTAAATGGATTTGGCGTCGGCGCATTCAATAACCGCCTTGGCCGGCACGCTGCAGAACAGCGAAAGTTTGTTTTTAATCCCTTCGGACAGCGGCTTTTCCGTGCGGCAGATGAGCATACTGGGCTCTATGCCCACTTCGCGCAGTTTGTTGACCGAGTGCTGCGTGGGCTTGGTTTTCAGCTCCTGCGCCACGGCAATATAGGGCACCAGCGTAACGTGTACGCAGATGACGTTTTTGGGCCCTCTTTCCAGGCGCAGCTGGCGCGCCGCTTCCAAAAAGGGCAGGGACTCAATGTCGCCCACCGTGCCGCCGATTTCTATAATGGATACATCAAAATCTTTTTCAAACGCGCAGAAGCGTTTTTTGATTTCGTTGGTAATGTGCGGAATGACCTGCACCGTCGCGCCCAAATATTCGCCGCGGCGTTCCTTGTCAATGACAGTCTGGTAAATGCTGCCGGCGGTGTTGGTGTTGGCTTTGGTCATTTCCACGTCCAAAAAGCGTTCGTAATGGCCCAAATCCAAATCCGCTTCGGCCCCGTCTACGGTGACGAACACTTCGCCGTGCTGGTAGGGGCTCATGGTGCCCGGGTCCACATTGATGTAAGGGTCGCACTTAATCATGTTGACCTTCAGCCCGTGCAGCTGCAGCAGCTTGCCTATGCTGGCGCCGGAAATGCCTTTGCCCAGCGAGCTGACCACGCCGCCGGTGATGATGATGAATTTGGACATATGTTTCTCCTTAAACAGATGTTTAAAAGCGGTGGGGATCCTGAAACAAGTTCAGGATGACCCTATCTAAAACGGATTTCCCCGTATAAATCTTTCCAGTCCGGGTTTTTTTCATGAATTAAATTATTCTTCCATTCCCGGTGCCAGTTTTTCAACTGTTTTTCTCTTTCTATGGCCTGGGCAATGGAGGCATGGGTTTCATAATAAACCAGTTTGTTTAATTGGTAACGGGATGAAAACCCCTTTATCAAATGCTCTTTATGTTCGTATGTTCTGCGGAGTAAATCATTGGTAACCCCGATATATAAAACGGTATTATATTTATTTGTCAGAATATATACATACGCCATAGTGAAAGAATAACAAAAGTCATCCTGAACTTGTTTCAGGATCTTCTCCTTAATTTTCCGTCTTTTCCCTCTCCAAAAGAGGAACTCCCGCCGGAGGGCGGGAGTCCTGCGCCTTAATGCGATTTAAAATATTCTTCGGCGGCGGCCAGGTCATGGGCCGTGTCTATAGCCGGTCCGGCCGATTCTATGACCACGCATTTTAAGGTCATGCCGTCTTCCAGCGCGCGCAGCTGTTCCAGCCGCTCCAGCTGCTCCAGCGGGCTGGGGGGAAGACTGACAAAGCGTTCCAGGGCTTTGCGCTGATAGCCGTAAATGCCGCAGTGCTGCCAGTAAGGCACTTTTTTATTTTCTTCGGTCAGTTCTCGTTTGTACGGCACGCGCGAACGGGAAAAATACAAAGCGCGTCCCTCTTTATTTAAAACGGCTTTGACGCAGTTGGGGTCGTTTATTTTGTTTTCGTCCAGCGTCGGCGCGACGGCGGAGGCGATGTCGCACTGCGGGTCGGCCTGCAAAAGCCGCGCTATTTTCTGCACCGTGGACGGGGCGATAAAAGGTTCGTCGCCCTGCACGTTAATGATAATCCGTTCGGGGCGGTTTTGAGCCGCTTCGTAAACGCGGTCGGTGCCGCTTTGGCAGGACTCGCTGGTCAGCACGGCTTTGGCGCCGAACTGTGCCGCCGCGTCCACCACAATTTGGTTTTCCGTGGCGATAAGCACCTCGCCCACGCCGGCCTTTACGCAGGCCTGCCATACATGTTGCACCACGGGTTTGCCCGCCAAAAGTTTTAAGGCCTTGCCGGGCAGGCGGGTGGAGCCGTAACGGGCCGGAATAACGATTAAAACCTCACTCATGGCAGCACCTGTTCTATTTCCTGCGGGGTGACCGTAGCCGTGCCGCTTTTGCCCACCACAATGCCCACGGCATAGTTGGACAGTACGGCCGCTTCATGCAGTTTGGCCCCGCAGGCCAGCGCCAGCGTGAAGACGGAAATCACCGTGTCACCCGCGCCGGTAACGTCAAACACTTCGCGCGCAGTGGCGCGGACGGTAACGGGTTTTTTCTTGCCTTTTTCAAACAGGCTCATGCCGTCTGCGCTGCGGGTGATTAAAATGGAGTCTGCATTGAGCATTTTTAAAATCTTCTGTCCCAAATGTTCTATGGCTTCTTCACCGCTTTTGGGGGCCAGACCGGAGCCTTCCCACGCTTCTTTGGTGTTGGGGGTCATGCAGGTAATGTTTTTATATTTTTTGAAATTGTCTATTTTGGGGTCCACACATACGGGGATTTTGCGTTTGCGGCAGGCGGCGATGAGCGTTTTGATGTTCTGATCGCTGAGCATGCCTTTGCCGTAGTCGGACAAAATAACGCCTTTGGCGCCTTGCAAAGCCGTTTGGAAACTTTTCATGCAGGAAACGGATACCCCGTGCGAAATGGTCTGTTTGCTTTCCCGGTCGAAACGTACGATTTGTTGCTGCTCGGCCATGACGCGTATTTTCTGCGTGGTGGGGCGGTCATAATCTTCCGTAATGCCGGAAATATCCACATGTTGTTTGCGCAGGAAATCTTTTAAAATTTCTCCGCCTGCGTCCCGCCCGATGACGGACACCAGCAGCGGGCGCGCGCCCAGCGCGGCCAGATTGACGGCCACATTGCCCGCGCCGCCGGCCACGAAAAATTCGTTCTTCACGGCCACCACCGGCACCGGGGCTTCCGGCGAAATGCGCGATACGTCGCCTTTGATAAAGTGGTCAAGCATCACGTCGCCCACCACAATCATTTCCTTTCCTTTAAAAGCGCGCAAAATTTCTTTGAGTCTTTTGGTTGTTACGGTTTGCATGATAGCCTCTTTCAAAATCCATTATAAGATATTTTCCGGCTCTTGTCTTTTATACTCCAACAGCTTGGCCGACACCGAGCCGATAAACACTTCCACCTGCATTTTAACGGGCATTTTATATTCGTCGTCGGTCAGCCAGACTTTTAAACTTTTTCCTTTGGATACGAAAATTCCTTCTCCGCGCAGCTGCGGTTCCACCACCACACAGTCAAAGGCGCCGGCGTCGGTCTTTACTTTTTCTTTGCCCAGCACTTTGACAATGAGGGGGTATTGCTTTTCCCGGTTGATGATGTCAAATACAATGTCTTGCCCGGGCACAAGCTTCTGTCCGCGCACATGGTAGAGCGAAGTCAAAATATCCAGCACATTCATTTCCAGCGGGCCGTTGATGTCGCGCGGGTCTTCTTTTTTCTGTATTTTGCCGCGGTAAACATCATTTTCATAATCAAAAGTTACCCATTCGTCGCGCTTGTATCCGCCCTCGCGCACGCTCTGGCCGTAGCCCAGCGAATAAAAATCCTGCGCGTCCAGCCAGGACTGATTGACGTCGCGCACCTTAAAAAATGCGTCAATGACGGGGGCGGAAAAAGCCGTAGTTTGCAGTAAATACGCCGGACGGCCGTTGATGTTGACCAGCCCGCGGTTGCGTATGTAGGCGGTGCCTGCTTTAATAAACGTATAATACACGCCGTATTTTAACTGTTCGTAAGCCCAGGGAGCGTTTTGCCCGGCGCTTGCGTCCGGCGCCAGTTCGGCGTACGGGTGCAGCATGCGTCCTTCAAAATCAATGAGTTTTTCGTCTTCAAATACGGCCTTGTCCGGCGCGGGGGCAAAGGGACGGATTTCGGCCGGAAGCGTTGACGGCTGGACGGTTGCTGCGGCGTTTGTTTGTTCGGGCTGCTTCGGCGTTTGCGGAGAGGAGGTGTTCTTTTCGTCCGGCGGAGGTACTGTCAGGCCTTGAACGGGGGGGACGACGGTTTTTACGTTCTGCGCCGCTGCGGCGTCTGAGGGAAGGACGGGTTTTTGTTCCACGGCGGCGGAAGCTTGGGCCGCTTCCCTCGCGGCGTTTTGGGTTTTGGCGCTGTGGCAGGCGACCAGTATCGTCAGGCACAGAAGTGCGGAAAAAATGCGTTTAGCCATGGGTTTTGTCCTCCCGTAGAATATACCGCGCCGCGGCCGCCATGTCTTGGGCCGTGAAATCCGGTTTTAAATCCGGGTATTTCTGCAAATGTTTTTTTCCGTTTGCCGTGGTAACCAGCACGCTTTTCATCCCCAGTGCGCGGCCGAAAAGCACGTCGGCTTTTTTGTCGCCCACCATAAAAGAACGGGCGGGGTCTATATGATATTTTTTTATAAGTTGTTCTCCCAGCAGAGTGCCGGGTTTGCGGCAGGCGCAGTTTTCGTTTGGAGCGTGCGGACAGAACACGATTTCTTGGATGGGCACGGGCAGCAGCTCTTGCAGGCGAGCATGTACGGCGTTGACTTCTTTTTCCGTAAAATACCCGCGCCCGATGCCGGACTGATTGGATACGATAAAAAACAGAAAACCCGCCCTTTGCAGCTTTTTTAAGGCTGCGGGAACGGGGGCGTACAAGACCACCTTGGCGGGGTCGCTCAAATAGACCCCGGGCTTTTCGTGGATTAAGGTGCCGTCGCGGTCAAAAAATACGGCTTTTACGGTATTTTGCATTCGGGGTGTGCGGCAAACCACTGTTTGCCCTCCTCCTCTCTTTTCCAGCGGTTGTGCGCCCAGAGCCAGTTTTGCGGATTTGCGCGTATCCAGCTTTCATAAATGTCGGTCAGCCTCCGCACGAAAGCACGTATGTGTTCATGGCTGTATTCTTGGGGAGGAAAAACGGGATCTTCCACGGTGCAGATCAATTGGTCGTGCTCGCGCGTGACCACCACCGGGAATACCGGCACCTGCAGGCGTATGGCCAGAAGCGCCGTAATGGGCGATACCGCCGCAGGGCGGCCCAAAAAGTGCATAAAAATTTCGCTGGCCACCACGTTTTGGTCGGTCAAAATGCCGATGAGCTTGCCGCGCCGGAGCCACCGCGCGCAGGCAAAAAACGGGTTGGCGTCATGATTGCTGTAAAAAGTACGTCCTCCGAAAATATTGCGCAGGCGGTTGGTTTCTTCATCTACGTAAGGGTTGTCTACGCGCTGGGCCAGCACGGCTTTGTCTATGCCGTATACGGAGGTGGCCAGGCCGAAGGCTTCCCAGTTGGTAAAATGCCCGATGTGAATAATACCGCCGGTTTTGTTTTTTTCGGCTTCCTGCATTTTTTCCAGCCCGCGCACTTTGACGTGTTTTTTGAATTCTTCGGGCGAAAAAGAGGACAGTTTAATAAATTCTGCCAAAATTTGACCCATGTTGCGCCAGGAATTGTAGGCGATTTCATATACTTCCTGCGGGGATTTTTCGGGAAACGCCCGCGCAATGTCCTGCAAATTGCGTTTAAAACGTTTGGGGGCAAAGCGCGCG
This sequence comes from uncultured Elusimicrobiales bacterium, assembly GCA_944324695.1. Classification (GTDB taxonomy): domain Bacteria; phylum Elusimicrobiota; class Elusimicrobia; order Elusimicrobiales; family Elusimicrobiaceae; genus Avelusimicrobium. Next base: position 5,471 of record CALUXH010000047.1, read on the forward strand.
GCCAGCCCCGTGGAAAAGCGCCCTACGGCGCGCGCGGTGCGGTAAGGCAGCAGGCGCAAGACCCAGCATACCGTTTTCAGCCCGGCGTATTCCATAAAATAAGTGGGAGATTTTTGAAAACGCATATCTTATTATATCTTTTTTCCCGTCCAAGCGGACAAAAGGGACAACAGTTTCCCGGGCCGCCTGCAAGAAATGCTAAAATATATCAAAACTTTTACAGGGGTTATGTGTATGGACGCATTGGCTTTACGCGAGAAACTGAAACAAAACTGGGCCGGCCGCCTGCTGCTGGCCGGGATAAGTAAAATGTACGGAGCGGCCGTGTGGCTGGACCGGGCCTGTTACGAAAACGGCTGGAAAACCGTCAAATCCGTCAATTCCCGCGTGGTCTGCATCGGCAATATTACCGCCGGGGGCACCGGCAAAACCACGGCCGTACTGCTGGCCGCCACCGCCCTGGCCAAAGAGGGCATACGCGTGGCTATCGTGTCGCGCGGATACAAACGCCAGCAAAAAAGCAATGACGTGGTGGTCTTGTTTGACAACCCGGACGCGGACTGGCGCAGCGCCGGGGACGAGCCGTACATGATGAGCCGCGTGCTCAGCCAATACAAAGTTCCCATCGTCATCGGTAAAGACCGCGCCGAAGCCGCCACCGAGGCGCTGCGCCGGTTTAAAAGCCAAATTATTTTGCTGGACGACGGTTTGCAGCACCACCGTTTAAAACGCGACGCCAATATTATTTTGGTGGATGCCAAAAATCCTTTCGGCGGCGGACATTTGCTGCCGCTGGGCAATTTGCGTGAGCCGATGTCGGCCCTTAAGCGCGCCGCCCTGGTTGTCCTGACGCACTGCGACCAGGCCACTGAGCGCGAACTGGAGGACACCAAAGATAAAATCCGCGAATACAACGACCTGGTGGAAATCTTGGAAAGCGAACACCATCCGGAATATTATTTTGACGTGTGCAAAGCGGAAAAAGTAAGCCTGAAGGACGTAAAAGGCGCCGTGTCCTGTTTCAGCGCGCTGGGGCATCCGGAAACTTTTGAAAATACCCTCAGGGGGCTGGGGCTGGAACTAAAACAGGTGTGGCGTTTTCCGGATCATGAACGCTACAGCGAAGACAATTTGTATACTTTTGAACAGACCCGCGGCGGCCTGCCGCTGGTCACCACGTTTAAAGACTTTGTCAAATTTCCGGACAACTGGCGCGATATTTTAAAAGGGCAGGTGTATGTCCTGTCCGTGAATCTAAAAATACGCGGGGGGGAGAAAGAGTTTGACAAATTTACCGATGTGCTGTATCCGAAATTTTCCAAAATGAGGAAATAATTTCTTTCTTTTTTGGGCATGCGGGGCAAAACACAAGTTTTGTCCCGTGTTGTTTTATGTCATTTCGCGGAGCCGTTTTCGGGAATCCCATCCATGCCAAAATAAGGGGAAACGCCCGGAAGAAACGTTCGTAACTGACGATACGATATAAAAGTCATTCCCGAAGGCCGTAGTCGCCAATCTTCCTTTGAAATGCCGTTTATTGCTTGTTTTTCCGGCGGAGCTTGACTCGTTTTTTTTTTTTGATACCCTATATGCGGCAAAAACAAAAAACCGTTTGAAGCCTTTTTTGTTTGATTAAACATCGTTATAGGGGCAAAAAATGAAAAAAGGATTTACTTTGATAGAGTTATTGGTCGTAGTGTTGATTATCGGTATTTTAACCGCGGCGGCTCTGCCGTTGTATGAAAAGGCGGTGGCAAAAGCGCGCTTCACCCAGATTGTGACGGCGAGCCGTTCGTTAAAGGACGCGATGGAAAGATATTACTTGGCTAACGGGCAATATCCCAGCCGTTGGTCGGAGCTGGACATCACTTATTCCAGCTGTACGGAGATTGGCAACAGTTATCTTTTAAAGTGTGATAAGTTTGCCGTGGATATGTATGACGCCGCCAATCAAAATTTGGTGTTTTATGATATGCACGGGGTGGCGGAAGAAAACGGTAACAGTACGGTGGGTTTGAGTAAAGACAGTCCCGTCATATACAAAATCTGGCTGGACCAGTCCGCCCGCCCCGGCGAAATAAATTGCATCAGCAAGATAGACGGTTTTTGTAAAAGTTTGGGATATTAGTCCCGCCGCATAAAGCGCAATGTGCTAGAATTACACCCCGCCGAAGCGGCGTTTGCGCGCGCGGTAGGCGTCTACGGCTTTTTGCAGATCTTCTTTGGTAAAATCCGGCCACAGGACGGGGGTAAAATAAAACTCACTGTATGCCGCCTGCCACAAAAGGAAATTGGACAGACGTTCCTCTCCCGAGGTGCGGATAATCAGCTCCGGATCCGGTATTTCCGGCTGGTAAAGCCGCCGCGTAATATCCTGCGGGGTTATTTCCTGCAGGCCTTCCTGTAAAATCCGGTTTACCGCGCGGGTGATTTCCTGCCGTGCGCCGTAATTTAAGGCCAAGTTGACGCTCAGCCCTTTGTTTTGCGCCGTTGAGCGCACCAGTGCATCCATTTTGGCCAGGATGCCGGCGGGCAGACGGTCGCGTTCCCCGCTGATCAGGATGCGGTAGTTCTCTTTTTGGGCGGATTTTTGGTATTCGTCCAGCGTCCGTTCCAAAAGCTGCATCAGTGTATTGATTTCTTCCTGCGGGCGCGTCCAGTTTTCCGTAGAAAAAGCATACAGCGTTAAATATTTTATGCCCATATCCCGCGCCGCTTCCAGCGTGCGCCGCACGGCTTTGGCGCCTTCGCGGTGTCCGGCCGAACGCGGCAAAGACCGCGCCGCGGCCCAGCGGCCGTTGCCGTCCATAATTATGGCGATGTGCAGCGGGAGTGAATTGTTTGTTTCAGGCATATATATATTTTACCTAATCTCTACGCCGCCTGTCCGCGGCAAAAAATACTGGCGCGTCTTGTTTGCGTTTTATACAATAAACATATGCATTTTGATAAATACCAGGGGTTGGGAAACGATTTTGTCATGGTGGACGCGCAAACGGAACAGATTGCCGATTTTGCGCGCGCCGCGCGCGCCGTGTGCGACCGCCGCTTTGGCGTGGGGGCGGACGGCCTGGTGCTGTTGTGGAAGCGGGAAAACGCCGTGAAAATGCGCATTTTTAATTCAGACGGAAGCGAAGCCGAAATGTGCGGCAACGCCTCGCGCTGTGTGCCTCTTTTTGCGCGCGAACACGGGTGGCTTAGCGGCAGCAAGCTGACTTTGGAAACCCTGGCGGGGCCGATTGTAACGGAAATTACCGATGAAAAGAACAATTGGGTCTGCGTGGATATGGGGGTTCCTCGTCTGACGCGGGGCCAAATCCCCATGCGTGGTCCGTCGGAAGAAAAAGCCGTGGACGTGTCTTTGCAGGCCGCCGGGCAAACCTGGCGGGGGACGGCCGTGTCCATGGGCAATCCGCATTTTGTGATTTTTGTGCCGGACGTGGAAAGCGTGGATGCGGCTTTTATCGGGCCGCAGATAGAAACGCATGAAAATTTCCCTCAGAAAACCAATGTGGAATTTGTCCAAAAATTAGACGGCCAAACCCTGCGCATGCGCGTATGGGAGCGCGGGGCGGGCATTACCAAAGCCTGCGGCACGGGGTCCTGCGCCGCGTTGGTCGCGGCGGCGCTGACGGGCCGTACGGGTCGCCAGGCGCATGTTATTTTGGACGGAGGAATTTTGCAGGTGCAGTGGCGTGACGACGGCCATCTGTTTATGACGGGCCCCGCCCAAAAGGTGTTTACGGGGGAGTATTTGGAGAAAGTATGACGCTGATTAACGAAAATTATTTGAATTTGCAGGGCAGTTATCTGTTTGCCGAGGTGGCCCGCCGCACCGCCGCTTACAAGGCCGCGCATGCGGGACAGGAGGTCATCAGTCTGGGGATAGGCGACGTCAGCCGCCCGCTGGCCCCCGCCGTGGTGGAGGCGCTTAAAAAAGCCAGCCAGGAAATGGGCCGCGCCGAAACGTTCCGCGGCTACGGGCCTTATGAAGGGTATGATTTTTTGCGCAAAGCTATAGCGGAGCATGACTACCGCGCGCGCGGGGTGGAGATTGCCGAAGATGAAATTTTCGTCAGTGACGGGGCCAAAAGCGATACGGCTTGTTTTCAGGAGCTCTTTTCTCAAGATGCCGTCGTGGCCGTGCAAGACCCGGTGTACCCCGTGTATGTGGACAGCAATGTGATGGCCGGCCGCAGCGGGGCTTTTTCTGGAGGAAAGTTTTCCCGACTGGTATATTTGCCGTGTACGGAAGAAAATCATTTCGCGCCCGTGCCCCCCAAAGAGCATGCCGATTTGGTGTATTTGTGTTCGCCTAATAATCCCACCGGAGCGGCGATGACGAAAGAACAACTGCAGGCCTGGGTAGACTGGGCGCGGCAGCATGAGGCCGTTATTTTGTACGATTCGGCTTACGAAGCGTTTATCCGGGATGAAAAATTGCCGCGCAGCATTTTTGAAATCCCCGGGGCCAAAAACTGCGCTGTGGAGTTTCGTTCTTTTTCCAAAACGGCCGGATTTACCGGTACGCGCTGCGCCTATTGCGTGGTACCCAAAGAGTTAAAGGTATGGGATAAAGAAGGCAAAGAGCATTCCCTCAATGGTTTGTGGATGCGCCGCCAAAGCACCAAATTTAACGGGGTATCTTACATCGTACAGCGCGGGGCCGAAGCCGTGTTCAGCCCCGAAGGACAAAAACAAATCCGGGAAGTGATAGACGGCTATTTGGCCAATGCGCAGGTGATTTTGCGGGCTTTGCGCGGGGCGGGCTTTACCGTATACGGCGGGGAAAATTCACCATATGTGTGGCTGAAAACGCCGCACGGCATGAGCTCGTGGGACTTTTTTGACTTGATGTTGCATAAGCTGCAAATTGTCGGTACGCCGGGCAGCGGGTTTGGGCGCTGCGGGGAGGGGTTTTTCCGCCTGACGGCTTTTAATACCCCACAGCTGACGCAGCAGGCCGCGCGGCGTATTGCCCAATTTACGTTTTAAGGAGACAGATTATGAAAAAATATATTAAAAGTTCAGGTTTTACGCTGGTGGAAATGCTGGTGGTGGTGCTGATTATCGGCGTATTGACTTCCATTGCCGCGCCGACTTATATACGCAGCATAGAAAAATCCCGCGCCACGGAGGCCATGAATATGGTGAAGTCTCTAAACGATGCGGTATATGCATATGCGGCGGAACGCAATGCCTGCCCGCCGGCTTTTTCCAAGCTGTTGGTGGAGGTGCCCGGCAATGCCAATACGGAGGGGACGGAGGTAACGGGGAAATTTTTTAAATATATGCTCAATGCCGCCACCAATGCCCCTATCCCGGGCACAAACTGCGGAGGGGTAGTGGCCGAACGCCTGGATGTGGACATATACCGTATTTGGAACCCATACAGCACAGCCGGGGATAAACGCACACTGGCTTGCAACGGGGATAATGACGAAGCGATAAATACCTGCAAGTCCATGAATATTTATACGACGGAAACGCCTTTTTAATGCGTATTAGAAAAGCTTTTTACCGGCCCCGTCTCTGATAAGAGCGGGGCCGGTTTCGTATATAGGACCGATTCCTTTGTTCGTCTGCTGCAGACGGCCTTGGCGCCGTTTTCCTTTCCCCGGCAAATAATCCGTTCCAGCGGAAAAACCCGCCGAGCTTATTTCTTTCCATGCATTTGTGAGTCGTTGTCGTTTTAGTCCTTTTTGCCATTCTGTTGACTTATTTTTTTTTTTTGATACCCTGTACGTGGTCAAAAGAGAAGACTGCCATATGGCGTTTTGGCACATTTAAACCCCATTGTGGAGATAAAAATGAGAAAAGGATTTACTTTGATAGAATTATTGGTGGTGGTGCTGATTATTGGTATACTTTCTTCCATTGCTTTGCCGCAGTATCAGCGTTCTGTAAAGCGGGCCCGCGGGGTGGAAGCCATGACGGCGGGCAGGGCGATAGCAGATGCGCAAAATTTATATTATTTGGCCAATGGGGAATATGAGGGCTATTTCCCTTATAACGACGGAGAAAATTTAGATATACAATACCCGGAGCTTAAATACTTTATTGTTGGGACGGGAAGTTGGGGGTGCGGGGGCAGCAGCTGCGGGGTCGGATTGCTTCTGCAAGATGCCGCTGCTTCTAATTGGAGCGGAGGAGGGGCTATATTGAATTATAGACTTTCTAACGGAAAGATAGAAGAAACCCGCTGTTATGGTACGCAGTGCCAGGATTATTTTACTTGTACGTATGGCTCGGGGGACGAGGCAGAATATTGTTATTTTAATTAATCTTCCAAATACATCAGCATTTTACCGGATGAAAAAGATATTGCGCAGCGTTTGGCGCAGACTTCATTGGAGGTGCCGGTGGTCTGTCCGGCTTTCCAGGCGGCGTTTTGTAAGGGGTATTTCATGCCTTTTAAAGTGATACCCCGGCAGGCGGACACGGGCAATAAACTCATGCGCGTGCCCGTGCGCGCCGCAAATTTCAGCCCGCGCACCAGCGGCCGTATGGTCCAGCCGTCTCCGTAAAAAATAATATCCATGCATTTGGCGTATGTAAAAGCTGCCAGCAAATTCCCCACCGTAAAATCCATGCGTTTGCCCGCCGCGCCGGCCACGGCGCAGGCGGTGAATTTTCTTTCTGCCAGCCAGTGCAGGGCTTTGTCAAAATCGGTGTTGTCCTGCCGCACGATATGTATAAACGGCACATTTTTAAGCGTGCGGCGGGCGCGGGGGGAGGCGGAGTCCAAATCCCCGATGACGGCGTTTGGGATGACGCCGGCTTTCAGGGCCGCGTCGGCTCCCGCGTCGGCGGCCAGTACAAAGTCCGCCTCTTTGACCAGGCGTTTGAGCAGGGCGGGGGAGTTCTCCCCGTTACAAATCAGTAGCGCTTTTGACATAACTTTTTCCTTTGCGCAGATTAAACAACAGTATCAGCGCGCCCGTCAGCACGCCGATGTAAAACGGGTCAAACTGTTCCCAAAATTCCGTCAGCGGAAGCATCCGCCACAGGGTCATGGCCGCCGCACTGCACAGAGCGCTGGTAACAAATAAATTGTCGCTGATACGGCGCGGATAAATGTATCCCAGCAAAATGGGCATCAGCAGGCAGGCCGAAAAATACGAACCCAGCGTCAGCCATATTTCCTTAAAACTGCCGTCAAACAAAAGCGCCATCCCCACCGCCAGCGCGCCGACGGCCGGCATGGCCAGGCGGTTGGAAAGCACGATGTTTTTAAAGCGGTTTCGCAACAGGTCGAAACTTAACGTATTGGACGCAATGAACAAAAAGGAATTAAGCGTGGAAAGGATAATGGCCAAAATCCCCGCGATAAAAAAGCCCCGCAGCCCAGGCGGCAGCAGCTGCACGGCGTAAAAGAAATACGCTTCCGCCGGCTCGGCCTGCGGCAAAAGCGCACGCGCATACAGCGAGCCCGCCGTCGTGCAAATATCAAAACAAAACCAAATCAGCGTGGAAATCAGCACGCCTTTTTTGACCACCTGCGGGCTTTTGGCCGCGAAACAACGCTGATAAAAACTCGGGTCAATCAGCGTAGCCAGCGCAATAAAACCCCATATCAGCGTATTGAGCACGCCGTTGCCGCCCGTCAGGCTGAAATGCGACGCGGGCAAATGGGATTTTAAAAAGCCCAACCCTCCAAAGTCATGCACGGAAAACAACACCACAACCAGCACCGAGGAGCACATAACAAAGAACTGCACCAAGTCCGAAAACACGACCGACTTAAACCCGCCCCACATCGTGTACAGACACACAAACAGCGTGCCGTAAATCATGCCCTGCAACACGCTCATACCGAAGGCCATATTTAAAAACAGCCCCAGGCTCAGCACATACGCCACCGGCGTAATATAGAAAAATGTAAATACCGCCGCCACTTTAGCCGCTTTGGGGCCGAACATATTGCCGGCCAAATCCGGCAAGGTAACGGATTGGTATTTGGCTACTTTTTCCGCGATAAAAAACGCAAAAATCAAATAGGCTATATACCAGAAAAACCCTTGCGTGACAAAATTATAAATACCGTAATTAAACGTAATCTCATTGACGCCGAAAATGCCGCCGTACCACGTGGCCACCAGCGTGGCCACAAACAGCGGCAGGGTCAGCTGCCGGCCCATGAGCAGGTAATCCAGGGCTTTGTTTTTGGGGCGTTTTTTGCGGTAGTGTCCGTACAGCGCGGCGGCAAACGTCAGCGCCAATACGCCGAAAAACACCCACCAGTCCGCGGCGGAAAGATAAGAAACTATTTTTAATTTGGGCAGCATATCCTTTTAAAAAAGGCCCCTGTGCGGGGCCTTTTTATTCTACCAAATATAGTACGCCGGTATTAAGAGCAAAAGCGACAGCGCAATCAAAATCACTTCCAGTTTCATAAACCATTTGACCCATGCCGTA
>CALUXH010000048.1 GCA_944324695.1 uncultured Elusimicrobiales bacterium
GCCGGTTCGGCCCCGTTGGCCATGGCCGCGCCGCCCATGGCGGTGCTGCGGGCGCTGTATTCATACAGCGCAAAGCCCGCGCCCTGTACGTCGGCGCAGAATAACAACGGCAACAACAGTACGGCTAATGTTTTTAATGTTTTTTGCATGTGGGGGTCCTTGTGTTGGGTTGTACGTCCGCGTGAGGCTATAAACAAATCTCCCTTTCCGTTTGGGCGGAAAGGGAGAAAAGGGATTATTTGCTTAACTGGTTGATTTTATCTTTGGCGAATACGCCGAAGTAAGTTTGGGTGTAATCTTCCAAGATTTTTTTGTAGGTTTCCAATGCGGCGGCTTTGTCGCCGGAAAGTTCCTGGCTTAACGCCAGCGTGAAATACGCCTGCGGCAGCGCAAAGCTGGTCGGGTTGGCCGCAATAAAATTCTGCAGCGTGGCTATGGACGCCGCATAATTCTGCACCGCCTGCTGCGCCCCTCCCAAAGACACGGCGGCGATGGCGCGTACCTGCGGATTTTTGGCCTTGAGCAGCTCTTCGTAAATATCCACGGACTGGGCGTAATTTTCTTCCGTAAATAACAAATCGGCCTGCATAAGTTTGCCGTAATAGGCCGCGTCCGTATTTGGGTATTGCGTATTCAGGCGGTCAAATGCGTCAAAACCGGCGTCCTGCCCCTGGGACAGCAGCGTCAGCTGGGCGTCATAAAACAGCGCCCAGGAATTTTGCAGGGTTTTTTCCCTGTGGGAGACGAACCAGGCAATTCCCCCCGCCGCCACCACAATAATAATCAGTGCGGTCAACAGCGGTTTTTTATGGGCCTTGCAGCCGTCAATAAATTTGGAAATAAACAAAGATAAAGACTCTTGGTTGGTGTTTGTATTTTGCATAATATTTATTATAGTAAAAAAGCGCGAAATTTGGAAATTTGCGCCCTGCCGGTAAATATTGTATGGTAAACAAGGAGGAAGACCCATGTGGCAAATTGCGTCAATAGGGGAAGTTCTGTTGGATTTACTGCCTACGGGCGCCCGCCTGGGCGGCGCGCCGGCGGCCGCGGCATGGTATTGCGCGGAAACGGGGGCGCAGGGCTGGCTGTTTTCTGCCGTCGGAGAGGATAAACACGGCCGTCGTGTGCTGCGTGATTTGCAGGAGAGGCGTTTGCCGGCTGACTATGTGGTAAAAAATCCCGCGCAGGCTACGGGAGAGGTCCGCGTGCATTATGACGCCAACGGCAAAGCCATATACCATTTTTTGGAAGATGTAGCATGGGACCATTTGCAAATGACTCCTTCCTGGGCGGAGCTGGCCGGAAAAGTAAATGCCGTCATTTTCGGCACCGTGGCCCAGCGCGCGGAAGAGTCCCGCAAAACAATATATGAATTTTTAGACGCCGCCGCGCCGGACGCTTTGCGTCTGTTTGACTTGCATTTACGCTATCCTTATTATTCTTCGGAAATATTGGAACAGTCCTTCCGGAGGGCCTCGGCGGCCAAGATGAGCCGTTCCGAGCTGCCCGTTGTGGCGCGCTGGCTGGGAATGGACGGCGCGGACGGTGAAAGTGTGGCCAAAGTGCTTATGGAGCGTTATCCGGCGCTGCGCTGTATTGCGTTGACGCGCGGAGAAGACGGCAGCTTGCTTTTTACCCGGGGGAAAATTTATGAATGCGGCGGTTTCTACGCCGATCAGTTCGTCAACGGTTCCGGCAGCGGAGAAGCATTTTCCGTGGTGCTGTGCCTGGGAATTTTAAACGGGGCGGATTTGCAGGCCGTCAATGAAGAAGCCAACCGCGCCGCCTGCTGCGTTTGTTGCGAGCCTGACATTCTGGCCCCGTTAAGCGATGAAGTGCTGGACAGTTTGCAAAAAGCGCGCATTATTTAGTTTGCTCCGATATCAAAAACCCCGCCTTTTCGGCGGGGTTTTGTTTGGATAAATCAGGCCAGTTCCTGTTCGGTCAACTGCCGGCACTCAATGCCGTTTTTTCCCAGTAGTATCAATCCGTCCTGGCTGCGGTCATAGAGGTGTTTATAAAACACGCGCACAATCCCCGCCGTAATAATTACTTTGGCGCAGTGTACGCACGGCGAATAGGTCACATACAGCGTGCTCCCCGCGGTGGAAATGCCGTTTTTGGCCGCGAATAAAATGGCGTTTTGCTCCGCGTGCAGTTCGTTTTCAATGGACCATTTCCCGTGCGCGTCGTAAAACGTGCGGCTGGCGCGGTATTCTTCATAAGTAGGGAACTGGTCTTTAAAATCCGTTTCGTAAAGCCGTGCAAAATGGTCCTCGCAGTGTTCCTGTCCGGACGGGGTACCGTTAAAACCGATGCTGATGACGCGGCTGTCTTTGACCAGTATGGCTCCCACCTGCATACGGCAGCAGGTGGACTGGCCGGCCACGAGTTCGGCCATTTGGGTAAAGAGTTTATGTTTATTTTTCATGGGGCTCCTCTACCATTGTTTAAAAGTTAAAAACACCGCTCCCACCAGCAGGCAAAAAGCGGCCAGGTGGTTCCAGCGGAAATGCTCATGAAAATACAAAACGGAAAACACCGTAAACACGGCCAGGGTGATGACTTCCTGCATTACTTTCAGCTGCGTGACCGTAAAATACCCGCTGCCGATGCGGTTGGCCGGCACCTGCAGGCAGTATTCAAAAAAGGCAATTCCCCAGCTGACTAAAATGACCGTCCATAAGGCCGTACTTTTAAATTTCAGATGTCCGTACCAAGCGGCCGTCATAAATAAATTGGAACAAATCAGCAGTACAATCGGTTTCCACATATTTCTATTATATATAAATACGGCGTTTTCGGGAGCGGAGGTTTATGGGTGCAATAAAAAGGCCGCTCCGTGTTTTTATATATAGTTCATGCTAATAAAAAAACCGTAAAAAATTTACGAAAAAAATACATTTATTTATATAATATTGAAAATGAAAAAGCTATTTTCCGCTCTTATTTCCGTTGTTTGGCTAACGGCCGTTGCCGCTTGGGCCCAGCTGCCCCAGCCGCAGGAGGCCCCGTCATCTTCCGCAGATACATCTGACGGACAGACGGTTCTTTCTCCTGCCCAGGCCGCCGGCGCACAGGAAGAAAATGTGTCCGTGGACCAAAGCCAGGCCGCGCCGCTTTTACAGCAGGCTCAGGCGGAAGCGGCCGCCGCGCTGGCTGCTTTGCCGGATCCGGACGCGCCGCTGCCGTCTTTGGACGAAAAGCTGACCGTGCATGACTGTGTGCGCATCGCGCTGGCCAACAGCCCGCGTGTAATCAGCGCGCAGCTGGCCGTGGAATCGGCTGCCGTGACGCTTTCCAACGCCAAAGCGGCCTTTTTACCCACGGCTTCTTTTTCGGCGCAGCAGGAATATACCAATTCCAAAATTCCCCCCGCCGCCCGCAGTGACAGCGGCGACACCACCGCTTCCGTCAATGCGGATTTGTCCATTTCGGGCATTACCGATTTGGTGCGTGAAATAAAAACACAAAAATTGGAATTACAGCGCGCCCGGATGGATTTGTGCGATACGGAAAATGAAATCATTGCCCAGGTAAAAAGCGCCTATTATGCCTTGCTTTCTGCCCAGCGCACGGTGGTCATACGTACGCAGTCGCGCGATTTGTACCAGGAGCAATATGACCGCACCAAGGCCTTTTACGATGAAGGCCTTCGCCCCAAAGTGGACGTGACGACGGCGGAAGTAAACCTGAATAATGAGGTTTTAAGTCTGATCCGCGCCAAAAACGCCGTTAAAACGCAAACCTCTAATTTGGCTAATGTCATGGGCGTAACGCGCAATAAACCGTTTGTTTTGGACGATACCATTGAGGCCGAGCCGTTCACGCTGACCTTTGAAGAAGCCCTGGCCCAGGCATATGCCAACCGTCCCGATGTGCGTTCCTCCAAAACCGCTTTACAAATCAGCGAAATTGCGTTGAACCAGGCCAAAGCCGCCTACTGGCCCACATTTACATTGGGAGCGTCATTTAGTAAAAGCGGCGATGAGTTTCGCCTGGACAATGACCAGACGCGTCTGTACGCCGGCGTGGAAATCCCTATTTTCAGCGCCCTGCGCGTATATAACGGGGTAAAGCAGGCGCGCATTAATTTGACGTCGGCGCAGAACAGCGACCGCAGTTTGGCCAATGACGTTTTTATGGAAGTACAAAATGCGTTTATTGCGCTTAATGAAGCGGCGGAAAGCATTCCCGTAGCGCAGTCCACCGTGGAGCGCGCCAAAGAGAATTTGGAGTTGGCCCAGGGCCGCTACAATGAAGGCATAGACGATATGATTGCTTTAAAAGACGCCGAAGTGGCGTACACCGATTCGGAACTTAGTTTGCTGACCGCCCGTTACGATTATGCCGTGGCGCTGGCGGAACTTAAACAGGCGATGGGTACTAGATAATATGAAAAAGAAAAATATTTTTTCCCGTATGTGGCGTTGGTTTTGGGGTTTGTCCAAGTTTAAAAAAATCCTGATTTTGCTGGTCTTGTGCGGTCTGGCTTTTGGCGTATGGAAGTTGTTTTTTACGCCGAAAGAAGCGCCTCTTTACACCGCCGTCCCCGTCAAAAAGGGTGATATACGCGACGTGGTGGAAGCCTCCGGCCCCATCGCTCCGGTCAACACGACCGAAGTGGGCGCGCTGGTGTCGGGCGAGATTTTGGAAATATACGTGGATTACAACACCCCCGTCAAAAAAGGCGATTTGATGGCCCTGATTGACCCGACGCAAATCCAGGCCAATTATGACCAAGCCGTGGCCAGCCTCTCTTCCGCCAAAGAAGAGTTGGAATCGGCCAAAATGACGTACAACCTGGCGCAGATTAACCTCAAGCGCTATCAGTCTTTGTATGACAAAGAATACGTGGCCAAGACGGATTTGGAGCAGTATGAACTGGAATTTGTCAACGCCAAAAGTTCTTTAAACTCCGCCGAATCGCGCGTCATTCAGGCGCAGGCCAGTTTGGACAGCGCCAAGAAAGATTTGGACAATACGCGCATCGTTTCCCCCGTGGACGGCGTGGTGCTGACCAAAAAAGTCAGCGAGGGCCAGTCTTTGACCGCCGGTTACGCCACGCCGGAAATGTTCACGCTGGCCGAAGATTTGACCAAAATGCAGATTGAGGCCAAAGTGTCCGAAGCCGACGTGGTCAAAATTAAAGAAGGACAGACCGCCCAGTTTACGCTGGACGGCTACCCCGATGAAAAATTTGAAGGCGTGGTGCGGCAGGTGCGCACCAACTACACTTCCTCTTCTTCGTCCTCATCCGGCACCACGTCCAGTTCCACCACCTATACCGTGGTGATTGACGTGGACAATGAAAGCGGCAAATTCATGCCCGGCATGACGGCCACCATCACCATTATTACCACCGATAAACAAGACGCCCTTTTGGTGCCCAATGAGGCGCTGCGCTTTGCGCCGTCTTTTAACACGCAGAAATTTGACAAAACCGGCGTGTGGGTGCTTCCGTCCGATGACGAACGGCCGCAGCGCGTGGACGTAACCATCGGCATTATTTCCGAAAGCGTAACCGAAATTACCGACGGAGATTTGAAAGAAGGCGACAAAGTGGTCATAGCCGAACGCGGACAGATTTCTTCCATCATTAACGAAATGCGCCCGCGCGGACCCGGCCGGAGAAGATAATGAGCCTGATAGAAACCACGAACCTGTATAAAACCTATGTCGTGGGAGACGTGGAAGTGCACGCCCTGCAGGGCGTCAGCGTGTCCATAGAACGCGGCGAGTTCGTGGCCGTTATGGGGCCTTCCGGCAGCGGCAAATCCACCTTTATGAACATTCTGGGCTGTTTGGACAAGCCCACCAAAGGCAAGTATATTTTGGACGGCATAGACGTCACCGCGACGGATTTGTCCAAGCTGGCCGGCGTGCGTAACCGCAAAATCGGCTTTGTGTTTCAGGGGTTTAACCTCATCAGCCGCACCACCGCTTTGGAAAATGTGGAGTTGCCCATGGTGTATAACCATACCCCTTCGCATCTGCGCAAAGAAAAGGCTCTGGAGGCTTTAAAAGCCGTCGGACTGGAAAAACGCGCCTACCATATGCCCAATCAGCTTTCCGGCGGGCAGCAGCAGCGCGTGGCCATTGCGCGCAGTTTGGTGTGTGACGCGCCCATTATCTTTGCCGACGAGCCGACCGGCAACCTGGATACGAAAATGAGCATTGAAGTGATGGATTTGTTCACGCGTTTGAATAAAGAACTGGGCAAAACCATTATTTTAATTACGCACGAGCCGGATATCGCCGAATACGCGGGCCGTTTGATTACCTTCCGCGACGGAAAGAAAATAAGCGACGAGGTAAAACGCAAATGATGGACACCCTGATTTCCGTTTTCCGCATTTCCGTCAAAGCCATTTTTGCCAATAAAATGCGCTCGGCGCTGACCAGCCTGGGCATCGTCATCGGCGTGGCGGCCGTGATTACCATGCTGGCCGTCGGTTCCGGCACCCAGCAGGAAATGACGGAGCGTTTTTCGCGTTTCGGCACGAATGTGCTTTTTTTGCGCCAGCCGTGGGACCTTGATGAAAGCATTTCTTCCCCCAAAGACGTGACTATGGACGACGTGCGCGCCATACGCCGTTTGGACGGCGTAGCCGCCGCCGCGCCGTATATCAGTTCCGGCTTTACCGTCAATTACGGCTATACATCCACTTCGGTGGATGTGCTGGCCACCGATACGGATATTTTCAAAACCTATGACTGGGAATTGGCGGAAGGCCGCGAATTTACCGAAAAAGAAGTCAGCGATTACGCGCAGGTGGCCGTGCTGGGGGCTACGGTGGCGGAAACCATTTTCAACGACGTGGATCCTTTGGGCAAAACGGTGATTTTTGACGATATCCCGTTTACGGTCATCGGCGTGATGAAAAAAAGCGGCCAAGGCGGTATGGGCTTTGATATGGACGAAGGCACCCTCATCCCGTATACCACCGGCAAAGTGAAAATGAACACCGGTTGGAATAATGAAGACCGCCGCGCGTTGGACCGCGTGATTATCCGCGTCAAAGACTTTAACACCATTGAACAAACCAAGCAGGCCATAGCCAATACGGTGCGCAACACGCACAAAATCCACCCGCTTAAACCGGACGATTTTCAGATAGACGACTTTGCTTCTTTTGTGGAAGAAGCCAAAAGCGCGGGCAAGACCATGGGCATTTTGCTGGGGGTTATCGGCGCGGTGTCTTTGCTAGTGGGCGGCATCGGGGTGATGAACATTATGCTCGTGTCCGTGACGGAACGCACGCGCGAAATCGGCATCCGCATGGCCATAGGAGCCACCAGCGCGGACATCCGCCTGCAGTTTTTGGCCGAAGCGGTGACGTTGTCCTGCATCGGCGGTTTAATAGGCGTGGCGTTGGGCATAGCGGCCACGCTGATTGTGGCGGCCAACAGCACCACCATTCCGGCGCAAATGAACGTAACGGCCATTTTGGTATCGTTCGGGTTTTCGGCCGCGACGGGGATATTTTTCGGTTATTATCCGGCCTACAAAGCGTCCAAACTGACGCCGATAGACGCTTTGCGCTATGAATAGGATAAACGGCTTTTCCAGTCGTGCCGTTTATTGAACGCAAACAATTTTGCAAATTTGACCCCTAAAGCCCCGCCTTGCGCCTTACGTAACTGCCATTACGCAGCGGCGCAACTAAGCGGGGCTTTATCATCTCAAATTTTCAAAATCATGCCGGCAGAAGCATATTTCCCGGCGGTGCGGGACGGCGTGGGATAACGGCTTTTCCAGTCGTGCCGTTGCCAAAAAGCAAACCATTTTTCAAATTTAGGCCCTTTTTCTCTCCAGCCGCTTGCATAGCTGACGCTATGGCGCGCGGCATTTTTCCCGTTTCTTCTCCTTTTTCTTCTCGCGCTGCGGGATAATATTTTGCTACTTTAATAAAAAGTGTCTGAAAAGTGCAATAAAATGCCGCCCCTGCGGGTTATATAAACGTGGAGAAAAAATGAACGAGCGCACGGACGATGAATTAATAGCCGGTTTTCAAAACGGCGACGAAATGTGTTTTAACGAGTTGGTATATCGGTACAAAAACGTTTTGCACCAGTATATCCTGGCCATGGTGCGTGACGAAGGCGCGGCGGACGATATTTTCCAGGAAGTGTTTTTGAATTTTTACCGCCGGCTGAAAGATTATCAGCCGGAAGGGAAACTGAAAAGTTATTTGTTTACTTCGGCGCGAAATCGGGTGTTAAATTTTTTCAGGGATAACAATAAAATCTGCTCTTTAGACGATACGGATGAAGACGGAAATGCCTATTTCCATGATGAGCTGGCGGGCGATGACCCGCAGCCGCTTGATAAGTTGGAACAGGCGGAATTGGCGGAGCGCATACGGCAGGCAACGCTGCGTTTGCCCCCCGCCCAGCGGGAAGTGGTTTATCTCAAGCAGTACATGACGTTCCGCGAAGCCGCGGAGCTGCTCAGCCGCCCTTTGGGCACGGTGCTGGCGGACCATTACCGTGCGGTGCGGAAAATGCAAAACTTTTTAAAAGAAGAGGCGTAATATGAACAAAGAATGTGAAAACATCAGCCTGTATTTTTACGGTGAAATGGAACCCGCCCGCGCCGCCGACTTTGAGAAACATTTACACACGTGTCCGCACTGCCAAAAAGATTTGGATTTCCTGCGGCAAATGCAGGGGGCGTTGCTCCCCCCCGCCGCACCGCAAAGCGCCGTGCAGGCCGTGCTGGAGCATAAAGCGGCCGGTTGGTGGCGTCGTATGTGGCGGCCGGCGTTGGTTACAGGATTTGCGGCGGTAATGGCGGTGGTGTTTTTTGCCTCGGGGCCGCATATGCAAAATATGAACGCGCAGGAAGCTGATTTGCTGGCTTACGTATCCGTGGAAGCGGACGCGGAGTATAACAGTTTTGCTAGTGAATTTGAAGCTTTTGAAGAAGCATTTTAAAGGAGGAAAACATGAAAAAAATACTGGTATTGGGTACCCTCTTGGCGTTTTGCGCGCCGGTGTTTGCCGCGCCCAAATGCGAAGGGGACAACTGCCCCCCGAAAAGAGACGGTAAAGCGCGCCATGAGCTGCGCGTGAAGAAAGGGCCGCAACTGAGCCCCGAAATGCAGGCCAAGTTCAAAGAGGCCAAAGAACAGCGCAAAGCGCGCAGAGCCCAGTTTAAAGCCAATGAAGAGAAACTGGAAAAACTGGTTAAAGATTACAAAAAGGCCAAAGAAGGAAGCAAGAAACAGGCTTCTTTACGCGAGGATATCGGCGAAGTGCTCGGCCAAGTGCGTGACGAACAAATCGCCGTGCGCGAGGAAGGACTGAAGGATTTTGAAGAGCGTTTGGCCCGCATGAAAGAAGGCTTGGCCGAAGAACAAAAACCCGAAGCGAAAGCCGCTTGGGTGGGAGAAATGACGGATAAAATCATTGCTGAAGACGGTGATTTGGGAGAAGCATTGCATGAGCACGGCCGCATTGGTCCGCGCCACGCCGGCCCCCGCGGTCCCAAAGGGCCGGGGCCCGAGGGAGGGCTTTTACCGCCTCCTCCTCCACCGCCGGCCGAAGCAAAATAAAAAGACTTTGTCCTGCATGAAAAACCCCGCCTGTCGGCGGGGTTTTTTGCTTGATCTTTTTAATTGCCAAAGACGTCTTTCCAAGCTTCTTTTTCGGCTTCCAACTTGGCTTTGGTTTCTTCCAACTGGCTTTTTACTTTTTGTTTGGCCAGTTCGGTGGAGAAGCTGGTATCGTTTTTCTGGCTGGCTTCGGACGCGGCTTTGGCGTCTTCATAAGCCTGCTTGGCGTCTAATATTTTTTGGCGTGTTTCGGCCGATTTTTGCAAGGCTTCGTCCAGCGTCATAGGCGTATTGGCCGAAGAAGCGGAAGATGTGCCTGTGGTTGCGCAGCCGGCGGCCAGGCACAGCGCGCAGAGAACGGATAAGGTTACGGTTTTTTTCATATATTCCCTCACTAATAAGATATTTATATTCTATAAAAAGTTTTTTGCAAAAATACAATTTTTTGCTTTTCCGCGCCGCCTTGAAAATTGTTATCATGTAAAAAAGAAATAAGGAGAAATTATGACCGTTTTTTATACGTTACTTTCTGTTTTTGCCGGCTGTCTGTTGGGCTTTGCCGGAGCTTATTTGTGGTTGTCCTCCCGCGTGAAAATAGCCGAAGCGCAGGTGCAGCCGTCGGCGCAGTTGCAGCGGGACCTGCAGGAGCAGCAGCGCCAAAACGCGGGTTTAAACGCCGACAACGCCCGCCTGCGCGAACAGGCCGCCGCGTTGGAAAAAGAGCGGATGCTGGTGGAAAAAAACTTCAACGATTTGGCCGCCACCTACCGCGCGCAGTTTGCCGATTTGGCCTCCAAAATCCTGGAAGAAAAAAGCAAGGGGCTGGAAAGCAAAAACGCCGAAGCGTTAAAACCGCTGACCCTGCAGCTGGAAACGTTTGTCAAGAAAGTAAACGATATGGAGCGCGTGACTTCGGAAAAACAGGCTCGTCTGGAAAAGGGTCTGGCCGACGTGATTAAATCCACCGAAAAAGTGGACCAGAGCGCTTTAAACCTGGCCAACGCCATTAAAGGAGAGGCCATCGTGCGCGGCAGCTGGGGCGAGGAAGCCCTGCGGCACATTTTGGACAGCGCGGGCCTCAAACGCGGACTGGATTATTTTGAACAGGTGTCCGAGGAGGGTAAGCGCGTGGACGTGCAGATTGCCTTGCCGGCAGACCGCTGGATTGTGGTGGATTCCAAGACGATTTTTAACCATTATGTGGATTATTACAACGAACAGGACCCCAAAAAGAAGGCCGAACTTTTGGACGCACACGTCAAAGACGTAAAGAAAACCATACGCGATCTTTCGTCCAAAAAATACTATAAAAAATTCCAGGAAACGGGTGATAAAGTGCAGCCGGATTATACGCTGATGTTTGTGTATCCCGAAAGCGCGCTTTTGGCCGCCGTGTCCGAAGATCCGGACGTACTTAACGAAGCCTGGAAAAACAACATTGCCCTCGTGTCGGCCACGTCGCTGATGAGCACGCTGAAAATGGTGTCCAAGCTCTGGGATATAGACAAACAGCACGAGTATATGGACGATTTAAAAGAAGATATTTTAAAACTCATGGAAAAGTTCAACGACTTTTTGGTCAATTTCGCCAAGGCGGAGTCCGCCGTATCCAACGCCTATGACGCCGTAAAAACCGCCCGCACCCACATAGACGGCAACAAAGGCGCCCTGCTGCCTACGGCCCAGCGCATTATAGACGTGTACGAGGCCCCCGTTACCAAAGAAAACGCCCGCCTTTTAAAGCGTATGAATTATAACTATAACGGCTCCAAAAGCCGCGGCAAAGCCTTGGAGAAAGAAACGGCGCGTTTGGACGCGCCGGAGGAAAAGACGGACTTGTTTGGCTGATTTTGAAAAGACCCCGCCTTTCGGCGGGGTTCTTTTATACTTGCGGCGGTTTTTGCTTGCGTTTTTCAAATTTTTGTATTTCCTGCACGATGCCCGCCGTCAGCACCGCCGTGGTGATGGCAAATAAGACCAGCCCCATGGCCACCGTCACGATGGCTATCATTCGTCCAAAAGGCGTGACGGGATACAAATCCCCGTAACCCAGCGTGGTGAATGTTTCTGCCGACCACCACAGCGCGTCCAAAATATTGACAAATACGTGCGGCTGGGCGGCGTGTTCCACGCGGAAAATCATAAACGCGCTCCACACCCACAGCATCAGGATAAACGCCCCGCAGATCATCAGTTCGGATTTTTTCTGTGATACTACGGTGTTCATCAGCTGTATGGCGTCGGTATAGCGCATCAGCATCAAAATGCGGAACACGCGCAGCGCGCGCAAATAACCTGCGCCCAAGATAAAGAACGGCGATATGGCCAGCAGGTCGATAATCATCAGCGGCGTCAGCGCGTATTTGAGGCGGCCCTTGAGCGGACGGGCATACTGCGGGTCGGCCGTGCAGCTCCACAGACGCAGTACATATTCCAGCGCGAACACCGCGCTCATGAACAAGTCCAAATGCAATACGGCGCGCTGCAGGCGAGGGTCGGCGTCGCCCAGGCTTTCTATAACGTCTACGGGTACGCTGAGCAGAATCAGCAAAATAATGAAAATATTAATGCCCCAGGTGAGCTTGCTGCGATGGTTGAATTGCAAGGTATTATAAACGGCGCGTTTGATGTTGTCCATATTTTCCCCCTTCCGTCAGAGTAGTAAATTAAAGTGCCGGGTGCAAGGGGATTATTGGTTATGGGGCATTTTTTCGGAGAAGTGCACCGCGGCGGCTATTTTCCGTTCATTGCAGAAGGCCAGTATTTCTTTGCGCAGTGCGCGCCAGTAAGTCATATCATTTCGGCGAAAAATCTGTTCGTACATATCCCGCAGCTGAGGGTGACGGCGGGTAATGTACAAAAGCACGCGCGGCAGGGCCGCGGAGCGCAGCTTCAGGTTTTCAAAAGAAAAGCTGTCCGTAAAGTCCGCCGCGGCCTCCAGCAGGGCTTTCCAGTCCGACAAGTATGGAAAAATCGGCGATACGTGCACCCAGGTGCGTATACCGTTTTCATGCAGGGTTTTTAGGGCGTAGAGCCGGTCCAACACGCCGGCGGCGCAGGGTTCTATTTCCCGGCGCAGCTCCTCGTCTGTCGTATTCATGGAAAAACCGACGGAAACATCCGGCATTTGTTTAAAAACGTCCAAATCGCGCAGTACCAGTGCGGATTTGGTCAGTATGGTGACCGAGGCGCCGCTGTGGCGCAGCTGCAGCAGCAGTTTACGCGTCAGGGCGTATTTTTCTTCCAGCGGGTTGTAACAGTCGGTTACGGAGCTTAAAAAAATGTTTTTCCCCTGCAAATCCACGGGGCGGGTGGAAGTGCTGCGTATTTTGACGTCGGTAAATGTGCCCCAGGGCTCGTCATGATTGGAGAAACGCTTCATAAATTCGGCGTAACAGTATATACACCGGTGCGGGCAGCCGACGTAGGGATTGATCACGTAATCACTGCCCGGCAGCTTGGAAGGGTTGATGTAACTGCGGGTGACGATTTCTTTTACCTTGAGGTTGTTCATAGGGCCCTGATATTATATTATAGCAGTATGCAAGCGATAAATTTAATTAGAAACGCCCGCCGCGGCGTGGCGTTTACGGGGGCGGGCGTGTCGGTGGAAAGCGGCATCCCGCCGTTTACGGGCCGGGGCGGTTTGTGGAATACGTACGACCCTAAATTCATAGAGATAGATTTTTTTTATGAAAACCCCAAACGCAGCTGGGAAGAAATGAAAAAAATCTTTTTTACCTGTATGGATGAGGCCGAGCCCAACAAAGCGCATAAAGTCATTGCCGCATTGGAGGCGCGCGGAGGCTTTGCGGGCGTGATTACGCAGAATATAGACGGTCTGCACCAAAAGGCCGGCAGTAAAAACGTACAGGAATTTCACGGCACCATTAAGCATATGCACTGTATAAACTGCGGCCGCGTATACCAAACGGATGACGTGAATTTAGACGAACTGCCGCCCAAATGTTTTTGCGGCGGCGTGCTTAAGCCGGATTTTGTGTTCTACGGGGAAGGAATTCCCCCCGCCGCTTACCAAAATTCCGTGGAATTGGCTCAAAAGGCCGATGTGGTGCTGGTGGTGGGCACGGCGGGGCAGGTTATGCCTGCGTGCAGCCTGCCGCTTCTGGCCAAACAGCACGGCGCGAAAATTATAGAGGTCAACACCCAGCCGTCGACCTATACGGACGGGGTGAGTGATTTTTTCTTCCAACAAAAAGCGACGGAATTTTTTGCCGAGCTGGAAAAGCATTTGTAAAGATTTTTTAGGCAAACAAAAACCCGCCTTTTGGCGGGTTTTTGTTGGTGGGGAAAGTTATAGCGGAGCGTTGGCCGCGGTGACGGCGGCTTCCGTTTCCCGCATGGCCTGCAGGGTGGTGCCCAGCAGTTTGTCCAGCTCCCAGCCCAACATATCCGCGCCCTGTTTTATCACGTCGCGCGAACAGCCGGCGGCGAATTTTTTGTCCTTAAATTTTTTCTTTAGGCTGGACAGCTCCATATCTTTGCAGCTTTTTGACGGGCGCATTTTAGCCGCCGCCTGGATAAGGCCGGTCAACTCGTCCACGGCGAAAAGTACCTTTTCCATTTCGTCTTCGGGCTTGACGTCGCACACCAGTCCGTAGCCGTGGCTGCATACGGCGTGCACCAGCTCCGGCTCCGCCCCGATTTCCGCCAGTAACTGCGGGGCCTTTTGGCAGTGCTGTTGCGGGAAGTGTTCAAAATCTATGTCGTGCAGCAGGCCGCACATGGCCCAAAAGTGCGCTTCCTGCTCGCGGCCCAGGTGTTTGGCGTACCAGCGCATAACCTCTGCCACCGTCGCCGCGTGCAGAAGGTGGAACGGCTCCTGATTATATTTTTTGAGCAGGGCTACCGCCTGCGCGTCTGTGACGTTTGTGTGGGGCATAAAAACTCCTGTAAATTAAAACGGCAGCGCCGTGTATTCGTCCTGCATAAACAAAAGTACGCTGGGGTCTTGAAACATGGCGTCTTTTAAAAATTTTTTCTTCAGGCTGGGACGCACGGTGGTCGCGCTGTAAACGGCCTTGTTATACTGCGGGAAATAAGCCCGCAAGTACGGATATTTGCCCAGACTGCCCGCTATGGCAAACGGACGGTAGCGGCGCAGGAGCTCTTCCATTTGTGCGTTCAGCGCGGCGCGCGTTTGCGGGTTATCTCCGTCTTCATCAAACCCGTTGACCACCTGAAGCAAAATGGGGAATCCGGCGGCGTTTAGCAAATCGGCCGTTTCTCCCGGCCCGGTTTCAAACAGCATGCGCCGGGGCGAAACGCCGTAACGGGCGGCCAGGGCTTTGAGTTCGTCTATATCTTGCGGCGTCAGGGTGGTTTTTAAATCAATCCAATAGGTTTTTTCTTCCGGATGTTGTACGGCTCCAAAAACGGCCGAAAGAGGCACGGCTCTGGCAAAATCCCCTTCATCATGGGCCAGCATAAGCTGTCCGTTAACCCGGTTCAAATCCACTTCAAAACCTTCAAATTCGGCATCTTTGGCCTGTGCGCGGCGTACGGAATTAACGGCGTGTACCAGGTGCACTTGCGGACGAGTATCCAGTGAAGCGGCGGCGGATGACGGTGCAATCATCAGCGGCAGCGGGCGCATTTGGATTTTTACGTAAACAAAAGTGCCAAGCGCATATATTACGGCCAACGAGACCAGTCCAACCAGAGAATAAAACAGTTTTTTCATGTGTTTATTTTAGCAATTTCCCCGGGTAAGCACAAAAAAACCGCCCGTTGCAAACGGGCGGTTTTCTTCGTCAGATATTTATTTTGCCGCGCCAAAGCGGTTTTGCCCTGGCGTAGAAGGCAACACCCAAAACACCAGCAGCACAATCCAGCCGATTATCGGCAGGAAATTAATCAGCCACCACCAGCCGCTGCGGTCCGTATCGTGCAGGCGGCGCGCGCCGATGGACAGCATGGGCAGCAAAATCCCCAGATAATACAGGACATAAATGATTGTAAATAATGTGCCCAGTATATTGTCCATACCGCCCAGGAAGCTCAACACAATACCGATAACGAAGTTAAACAAAAAAAACATCCAGAACTCTTTGCGGTCGGCACGGCCTTCAAAATTAACGTAATTTTTGGTGATTACGTCTAAAAAATACGTTTTAACAGCATTCATTGGTATTTTCCTCCTAAATGATATTCCTGCTTTCATACTATAGCATTTTTTCTGCACGTTTCTCACACAAAGGGGATTATGGTGCGTCGGCGCGGTTTTTGCAGACGTTTATCCATTCGGCCCCCGTCAGCTCCTGCAATTCCTGCGGGCTCAGCCGTACGGCATTGTCGGGGGCTCCGGCCGCCGGATAGACCTGGTCAAAGCCCCGCACGCTTTCGTCCAAATACACGCGTACGCCGGGAAGCAGGGCAAAAGGACATACTCCTCCGGCGGGGTGACCCGTCAGCTGTTCCACCTCGTCCCCGTGCGGAAAAACGGCCTTTTCCCCGAAAAATGCTTTAAATTTTTGGTTGTCCACACGTACGTTTCCCGCTGCGCAAATGACAACGGGCCCCGCCTTGGTTTTAAACGCCAGGGTTTTTACGATACGTTCCGGTGCGCATCCCACGGCCCGCGCCGCCAGTTCCACCGTGGCGGACGACTGGGAAAAAGTTAAAATGCGCTCCGCTAAACCGCGCGAGGCAAAAAAATCTTTGACTTCCTGTACACGCATATTATTTATAAAAACGGCTGAATTCTTTTAAACTTTCCGCCAGCGCGGAGGCGCTGACGGGACTGTCCGACGGAACAAAATTTTCGTCGTAATTGGTAATCCCTCCGTAATTGTTGAGTACGGAGATAATGTTTCCTTCCCGCACGGCCTTGTTGGTATAACTGAGAATCAGCGTCCACGGCCGGACGACGGAGCTGAACAAATCATAACCGGAGCTGTAATTACGGGTTGGGTTGGAACAGTTCAGCGCGTGGGTCAGCAGCGCCGGAACAATGTCATAATGGGAAGTGCGGTAGGCTTTTTCCCCTCCCTTCATCCCCGGCCACCACACCAGCAGCGGCACACGGGTTTGGTATTTGGCAAAATTGCTGTTGTGCCCCCAGAAATTATGACGCGTATCATTGATTTCCTGCCCGTGATCCCCGCTGACGATGATAATGGTGTTTTGGTCCAGGCCCCTTTCTTTCAGTTCTGCAAATAATTGGCCGATCAGGCTGTCAATATAATGTACGGAATTTTTATATCGGTTCATATAAGGCGTCGGATCGGTGTTTTTGGTCAGCAGCAGGTAATTCATCTGGTCGCTGTATGGAGTAAAAGGCGCGCGGTAGTTCGGAGGAAAATTCTGGCCGTGTGCGGAGTCATAAAACAAAAAGCCAAAGAATGGTTTTGGCGGATTCCGCCCGTTTAAAAATTCCAAGAAGTCCTGTTGGGCGTCTTCGTCGCGCTGCCATTTTTCCACTCCGTCGGAATTAATACGCAGTCCGGGAATATGCGAAAAAACGTTCTGGTTAAATTCCGGGCTGTCCAGCCGTCCGCTGGCGTATACGGCAAGGTCATATCCCTGTTTATCCAGTTCATCCATCAGAACAGGGCGGGTTTTGGTGGCCGTTACTGTATCCCAATAGGAATAGGGAATGGAATACATTAAAGAAAACACCCCCGCTTCCGTGGCATTGCCGCCGGAGAGGTGATTGGCAAAATAAAATGCGTCCGGCGAATTTTTGTAGGCGTCATACAAATGCGGCATTATCTGCGGCGTAAAACTGTCCGCGCGCCAGGAATCAATTAAAACCAACAGAATATTGGGTTTTTCCTTCGGGAGGCAGTTCAGCGGGGCGAGCGGATAGCGCAACATGCCGGATTTGGGGGCGGAATAAGGATTGCTTTTGGGTTCAAAACCCATTTTGCGCAGGCGGCGGTTCATGCTGAACGGCTGGGCCCAGGGCAGATAGGTTACCTGCGTGAGTACGGCCGGAGAAGCCATAAATTTGCCCCAGGCGTATAAGCCGTTGTATCCCGCAAAAATAAGCACGGACAAGACGCTTATACATATGACGGCTTTGCGTCCCCATGTAATTTTGCGCGCCAGTCCGGCCAATGCCCGGGTGGCGGCCACAATCAGCAATATGGCGGCAGCCGTCAGGGCGTACATGGAAACGGGAAAAACGAAAATTTCACGCCCGGCCGGCCCGAAAAACAACTGCAGCATGGAGATGCTTAAATGAAAGCGGTATTGCGAATAGACGAAAATATCCAACAGCAGGACCAGATTAAACAGGGTGCCCAAAACCAAGGCTCCCCACCACGCCGCACGCGGCCCGGCGCAGCGCAGCAAAACGAGCAAAACAAAGAGGCCCGCGGCGAACATCAGCCCGTTGCCCGGTATAAACAACGCCGTAAAAAGCATTCCGAGCGCCGTCGGATAAAAGCCGCTGACAAAAAAATACGCCACTGAGAGCACACACCACAGTACGAGCTCTGCAAAGCAAAACCAAAAGATGTTTTTCAAGCTCATATTTAAATTATAGCTAATTATGGGATGGCGTTAGAGACGCTTGCCATAGTTGTTCAAGCCGCCGCCGGGGCGGCGTTTACAGCACTTCGTCGGAGGTTTCCAGTACGGCCAGCAGGCATACGCGCACGCCTGCCGGCGTTGGGCCGGCCTGTTCCAGCAGGGCCTTGCCGGGGTGGATAAAGTTGCGCTGTCCTCGCGCCGCCCCAATGAGTTTTAGTGTGTGCGGGCTCAGCAGATTATAAGCGGCGCAGCAGGCCGCCAGGTCATGGAGGTTTAAATCAAAAATATTTTGCGGGGATCTGTCTGATACCGAAATTTTTTGGGTTTTCAGACTTTTCTTAATATGCAAAGCCAACAGCATTTCCAGCATGGCGCCGGCCATGGCGGCGGCCGCCCGGTAATTGCCCAGCAGACAACTGGCCGTTAACTCGTCAAAAGTTTCTTTCAATGCGCTGCGGCAGGCGCGCGGGGCGCGGGCCAGTTGTTTTCGTTTTTCAAAATAGCCCAGTTTTTGCAGGTTTTCATCGGAAAAGATGTCCGGGGCTTTTTTCCATTTAGCGGGAAGCGGCGTTTTGCAGTCGCGGGAAGAGGGCTTCTTCGCCCCGCTTGCATACGGGCTTAGGGCGGCCAGCGCGGTGTAAGGGGGCAGGGCGTTGTCCGCCCGGGCGGAAAGGCCGCGCAGCAGTTTGCGCGTTTCCGGGTCGGCCGGGTTTTTGGCCAACAGCTGCTTGGCCACGGCGCGCGCTTGGCGCGCTTGGCCCAGAGCCATAAACGCCTGCAGCAGGGCCGGATGAAACAGAGCTCTTTTTTGCCCGGCATTGGCGTACAGTAACAGCAGGCGGTAGACTTGCACCGTCCAGGCGTGCTGTCGCTGCGTACGCAGCCGTTCATATAGGCCGTACAGCGGTTTTTCAAACGCCAGGCCGGCCAGCATGCGGTGTTTAATGTTATCCGTTTCTTTTTTGACCTGGCTTTTAAGCAAGTGTCCCATACAATAATAATAGCAATTTGAGGAAAAGTGCCCAATCTTGGAAAAAATAGCGGGCATATCTTTCGGAAAAACATATATAATAAACACTATGGACAAAAACGAACAAGCAAATTCCCGGTCTAAAACGTCCTTGTTGCAGGAGCTGAAAATCATTTTTTCCTCTTCGCGGGCGTTTTGGCTGGTAAACCTGGTAAATTTCGGGGAAGGCATTGCCTATTTCGGCATTCTGACCCTGCTGACGCTCTTTTTGGGCGGCAGTGTAGGCATGAGCGACGCGATGACCGGCGTGAGCGTGTCCACCTTCACGGGCTTGGTAACGCTGTTTATGTTCGGCGGCGGCTTCGTGACGGATAAGTACGGCGTGCGCAAAGCCCTGACCATCGCCCTGGTGCTTCTGTTTGTCGGCCGCGTACTGCTCGGCTTTGCCGAAGTGCCGGCGGATATGGGTCTGAAACCCTTGGGCTATGTCATGTCTTGGGCGGCCATTGTGCTGATGGCTTTGGGTTCGGGCATTTTGCAGCCTGCTTTGTACGCCGGGGCCAAAGAATACACCAATCCCAAGGTGTCGGCCATAGCGTTTAGTTTTATTTACGCTATCATGAATTTGGGCATCGTGTGCGAGAATTTCATTTCGCCTTTTATCCGCACCGATAATCCGTTTATCGGCGATATCCACGGTTTGGGTTGGGGCATTATGGGCGTATTTTTGACTTGTACGGCTTTAACGGGGCTGATGCTTCTTTTGCATATGACGCTGTTTACCAAAAAAGTGGAAAAGGAATGCCGCGTGACCGCAGTGGACGAAGATGAAAACAAGAACAAGACCTGGAAACAGCGTCTGTGCGAAATGCCGTTTAGGGACATGCGCTTTATGTGGTTTATTTTCATCCTGCTGCCGGTGCAGACGCTGTTTGCCCACCAGTTTTTGACTATGCCGGATTATATTTTCCGCGTGTTCCCGCAGGAAGTGGCCGCCAAGTTTGAATGGATTAACGGCATTAATCCGTTTATTATCGTGATTTTCGTACCGCTGATTGCCATGCTTACGCGCCACGTCAACGTGTTTAAAATGCTCATTGTCGGCACCGGCATTTCCGCCGCGACGACGTTTTTGCTTATTGGGTCGCGGCCGGACCTGAGCCTGTTGATTTTGTATGTTATTCTTTTTTCATTGGGTGAAGCGGCCTGGTCTTCCCGCTTTTATGAATATGTGGGGGATTTGGCCCCCGCCGGGCAGGTAGGCGCGTATATGGGGCTGGCGGGGCTGCCGTGGTTTATGGCCAAGTTTACCACGGGGCTGTATTCCGGCTCCATGCTGGCCCATTTTATTCCTAAAGAAGGCGTGCAGCATCCCGGGGAGATGTGGCTGATTTACGCGCTGATAGCGTGCATTTCCCCCGTCGGCCTTTTGCTTACGCGCAAATGGATAGAAGGGGGCAAGCGGAAAGCCTGACGAAACGGAGTTTTGCCGCGCAAAAGGCTCCGCTTTCAGGCGGGGCCTTTGTATAAGGGGCGGATTTTTTGTAAAATAATAAAAACATTCCTTTATCCTGCCCCCATAGCTCAACGGATAGAGCATCTGCCTTCTAAGCAGGGGATTACAGTTCGATTCTGTATGGGGGTAGGATTTTTTTACGCTTATTTTATGTCCGTACGCAAAATCATACATATAGATATGGACGCTTTTTACGATTTCGTGGAACAGCGCGACAGCCCCTCTTTAAAAGGCCGCCCCGTGGCGGTGGGATATGCCGGCCCGCGCGGCGCGGCCGTTGCCCGCCAGGGCGGCTATCTGAGCGTAACTCATCACCCTTCCTGCGGGAATGCGCCGGATAATATCGTATACGCGTTTGTTGAAATGGCCCTTCATGGACATATTGTACTTTTTTCATCAATTGGCTTGCGCCGTGTTTGAAGGGAAGGCATTTTTGTTGACTAGGTTTTGCGCTTTTTGCTACATTTTTTGAATCAGGGAAGGGAGAAGGCCCTTTTCTGCTGTTTGTCTGACGGCGTTTTAGAGCCGTTTGTATTTGTGTCAGTCAATCACGGGAGGACGTATGAATAAAAAAAGGACAAAAGCCTTCACATTGACGGAGCTGTTGGTGGTGGTCATTGTGTTGGGCGTATTGGCGGCGGTGTCGGTGCCGCGGTTTTCGCGCGTATTGGAGACGCGCAAGACGACGGAGGCGGAGAATATTTTGACGGCGGTGCGTACGGAGCAGGAAAACCGCTGCGTATTTGGCAAGAAATACTTGTCCGACAGCAGTCAGCTGAGCATGCTCAGCGGGGTGAATGATCCCAATTATACGTATAGTTTGGGGACGCAGGGGATAACGGCCACGTCAAAGAGCAAGGGGTATCAGCTGAAGATGCTGTCGTATAAAGACGGGCAGATATGCTGTGAAGGG
>CALUXH010000049.1 GCA_944324695.1 uncultured Elusimicrobiales bacterium
TTTTGACAAGCCGTGGATTGAAAAAATAGAAATCGTAAAAGATTTAGGAGCCATACATGACTGAAGAAGAAAAACAATACGATTCATCAAAAATTCAGGTTTTGGAAGGACTGGAGGCCGTGCGCAAGCGTCCGGCCATGTACATCGGTTCTACGGGCCTGCCGGGTTTGCACCATTTGGTGTATGAAGTGGTGGACAACTCCGTAGACGAAATTTTGGCCGGAGGCGCTACCACCATTAAAGTAACGATTAAAGGGGATATGACCTGCTGCGTGGAAGACGACGGCCGCGGTATTCCCGTTGATTTAATGACCAACGCCAAAGACCCCAAGCTTCGCCACAAAAGCGCGCTGGAAGTGGTCATGACCGTCTTGCACGCCGGCGGCAAATTTGACAGCGGCGCTTATAAGGTGTCCGGCGGTTTGCACGGTGTGGGCGTGTCCTGCGTAAACGCTTTGTCCGAAGATATGGAAGTGGAAGTAAAGAAAAACGGAAAAATTTACCGCCAGCAATACCAGCGCGGCAAGCCCGTGACCAAATTGGAAGAAATCGGCACCACCAAAGAACACGGCACCAAAGTCACCTTCCATGCCGATAAAGAAATTTTCGGCGAAGTGGCTTTTGTGTACGAAACTATTGCCAACCGCCTGCGCGAACTGGCTTTCTTAAACGCCGGCGTCCGGATTTTGTTTACCGACGAACGCGGCGAAGAAGCCAAAACGGTTACTTTCCACTATGAAGGCGGCATTTCCCAATTCGCCAAATTTTTAAATACGAATAAAACCGTCATTAATCCCGAACCGATTTATTTGACCAAGACCGTCGGGGATAATTATATTTCCTTTGCCATTCAGTACAATGAAGGCTACAGCGAAAACGTGTTTTCTTTCGTCAACAACATTAACACCGTGGAAGGCGGTACGCATCTGACGGGTTTCCGCTCGTCTTTGACGCGTCTGATTAACGAATATATCAAAAATAATAATCTCTCTAAACAGCACAAAGACATTTCCGTCAGCGGCGATGATATTAAAGAAGGGTTGACCGCGGTGCTGTCGGTCAAAATTCCGCATCCGCAATTTGAAGGGCAGACCAAAACCAAACTGGGCAATTCCGAAATAGAAGGCATTGTGCGCTCCGTGGTGAGCGACACGCTGGCCACTTTCTTTGAAGAAAATCCGAAAACAGCCCGCGCCATTTGCGAAAAGTGTATCAACGCCGCCGTGGCGCGCGAAGCCGCGCGCAAAGCGCGCGACCTGACCCGCCGCAAAGGCGCTTTTGAAGGCGGCGGCCTGCCGGGCAAACTGGCCGACTGTCAGGAACGCGACAGCGCCAAATGCGAATTGTTCCTCGTAGAAGGCGACTCGGCCGGCGGCAGCGCCAAACAGGGCCGCGACCGCGTGTTCCAGGCCATTTTGCCGCTGCGCGGAAAAATTTTAAACGTGGAAAAAGCCCCGTTGGTCAAAATATTGTCCAGCGACACGGTGCGCGACCTGATTGCCGCCGTGGGCACGGGAGTCGGCGAAGGGGAAGGCGGTTTTGACATTTCCAAACTGCGCTACAACAAAATTATCCTGATGGCTGATGCCGACGTGGACGGACAGCATATTTCCACCCTGCTGCTGACTTTCTTCTACCGCCAGCTGCGCCCGCTGATTGAAGGCGGACACATTTACCTGGCCCAGCCGCCTTTGTATAAAGTCAAAAAAGGCAAACTGGAACAGTATCTGCAAACCGAAGACCAAATGCAGCAGTGGCTGATGAAAGAAGGCCTGGCCACCGTTACCGTAACGGACGGCAAAGGCAATAAACTGGAAGGTCAGACGCTGGCCGATATGCTCAAAATTCTGCGCGATATGGAAGACGTGCTGGCCACGCTGGAAGTCAAAAATATTACGTTTAGTGATTTTCAGGCTTTCTTGGCCGAAGGCCGCGTGCCGGTGTACCGCATCCCGCTGCAGAGCGGCGGCTACAAATATTTCTTTGAAGAGGCCGAATACCGCGCTTACGCCGACGAATATGTGCTGGAGAAAAAAGAAGAGCTTTCCGCCGATGGCGTGGACGTGACGACGCTGGACGACGAAAGCCTGCAGCCCGAGCACCAGAGCCTGTTTGAATTCGGCAAACTGCTGGCCTGCGAAAAGAAACTGGAAGCCCTGGGCTATAATTTCAAACAATATCCTAAAGTGGAAAACGAAAAAGAACGCGTAACGCCGCTTTTCACCGTCAACAACGGCAAAACCGACGTGCTGGTGTTCAGCCTGGCCGAACTGCTCAAAGCCGTCAAAGACGCCGCCTCTTCCGGCGCGACGATACAGCGTTACAAAGGGTTGGGTGAAATGAATCCCGAACAGCTTTGGGAAACCACCATGGACCCGGCCAAACGCAAACTGATCCAGGTCAAAATTAATGACGCCGCCGACACGGAGCACGCATTTACCATGCTCATGGGCGACAAAGTGGAGCCGCGCCGCGAATTTATCCAGTCGCACGCGCTGGAAGTCAAAAACCTGGATATTTAATTTATCCCCGCGTTTTTTGGCGCGGGGAAAAGATTTGAACGGTTGAACAGGAGTTTAACACAATGAGTGAAGAATTAACCGGCGCGGCGCAAGAGCCGCAGCAAAACAACGTAGATCTGTTTGGCAATATACAACAGCGCGACATTGCGGGCGAAATGCGTTCGTATTATATTGACTATGCCATGAGCGTAATTGTCGGCCGCGCACTGCCCGACGTGCGCGACGGCTTAAAACCCGTGCACCGCCGCGTACTCTATTCCATGAACGAAATGGGCTTAAAATACAACAAGCCCTATAAGAAATCCGCCCGCGTGGTCGGTGACGTGTTGGGTAAATACCACCCGCACGGCGACAGCGCCGTTTATGACACATTGGTGCGCATGGTGCAGGATTTCTCTCTGCGCCAGCCGCTGATTGACGGACAGGGGAACTTCGGCTCCATTGACGGGGACTCCGCCGCCGCCATGCGTTACACCGAATGCCGCCTGCAGCGCATTTCGGACGAAATGCTCAATGATTTGGACAAAGACACCGTCAAAATGATTCCCAATTACGACGGGTCTTTGATGGAGCCTTCCGTATTGCCGGCCAAGCTGCCCGCGCTTTTGGT
Organism: uncultured Elusimicrobiales bacterium; assembly: GCA_944324695.1. Taxonomy (GTDB): domain Bacteria; phylum Elusimicrobiota; class Elusimicrobia; order Elusimicrobiales; family Elusimicrobiaceae; genus Avelusimicrobium. The sequence continues at coordinate 3,133 of CALUXH010000049.1, forward strand.
CAACGGATCCTCCGGTATTGCGGTCGGTATGGCCACCAATATCCCCACCCACAACCTCGGCGAAGTTTGCGACGGTATTATCGCATACATCAAAAACCCGGCCATTACGACCAAAGAGATGATGAAAATCATCAAAGGGCCGGATTTCCCGACGGGCGCCATTATCCGCGGCACCAAAGGCATTCATGATTATTTTGAAACCGGTCGCGGCAGCGTGCGCGTCCAGGCCGCCACGGAAATCGAAGAACGAAAAGGCGGCCGCCAAGCTATCATCGTTACCGCCATTCCGTACCAGGTCAACAAGACCGCGTTGATTGAAAGCATCGTGGCCTTGGTGCGCGACAAAAAAATCACCGATATTTCCGACATTCGCGACGAGTCGGACCGCCGCGGCATGCGCCTGGTCATTGAAATCAAACGCGACGGAAATGCCCAGGTGGTGCTAAATCATTTGTTTAAACATACGCAGCTGCAAACGTCTTTTGCGGTAAACATGCTGGCCATTGTGGACGGTCGGCCGCGCATTCTGTCGCTGAAAGAAGTGATGAAGGCGTATGTCAAACACCGCCAGGAAATCGTCACCAACCGCACGAAATTTGACTTAAACAAAGCCCAGCGCAGAGAGCATATTCTGTCCGGCTTGCTGATTGCCATTGCGCATATGGATGAAGTGGTGTCTATCATCCGCAACAGTCAGGACGTGCCGGCGGCCAAGATCGCACTGATGAATACGTTTAAGCTCTCCGAAGTGCAGGCCCAGGCCATTTTGGACATGCGCCTGCATCAGCTGACCCAACTGTCCTCTGCGGCCATTGAACAGGAACAGAAAGACCTGCTGAAGCTGATTGCCGAATTGCAGGGCATTTTGGCCGACCCGCAGAAAATTTTGGACATCATTGTAAACGAGCTGGCGGATTTAAAGAAAAACTACGGCGATCCGCGCCGCACCGAAATCGGCCCGGACATGACGGATTTCTCCATGGAAGACCTCATTGAAAAAGAAGACGTGGTCATTACCATTTCCAATGACGGTTACGCCAAACGTATTCCCCTGTCCACCTACAAGAGCCAAAACCGCGGCGGCAAAGGCATTATCGGCGGCAAAACAAAAGAAGAAGACTTTATGGAACATTTGTTCATTACGTCTTCGCACGCCACGATACTGATGTTTACCAACCGCGGACGCGTCTTTGCGCTGCGCGCCTTTGAAATACCCGAAGGCACGCGTATGTCCAAAGGCAAGGCTTTGGTCAATCTGCTGCAGCTGGTGGGCGAAGAAAAAGTAACCTCCGCTTTGGCTATTGAAGACTTTGACCCCAAAAAGCATGACCCCGAAACGGAAAAGGCCTATCTGACCATGTGCACACGCATGGGCAGCGTCAAACGCGTGGATTTGAAAGAATTTGCCAACATACGCAAAACCGGCATTATCGCCATGGGACTGGATGAAGGCGACGTGCTGATCAGCGTACAGATGACGTTTGGCAAGAGCGATATTATCATCGCCACCAAATACGGTAAATCCATCCGCTTTGATGAAAATGAAGCGCGCCCCATGGGCCGCCCGGCCAAAGGCGTGCGCGGTATTTCGCTGTCCAAAGGCGACGAAGTGGTGGGCATGGAACAGGCCCCCAACGATGCGCCGCAGCCGGACGTGCTGTCCGTATGCGAAAACGGATACGGCAAACGCACGGCGTTTGAAGAGTATAAACGCCAGCACCGCAGCGGCATGGGTATTATCACCATCAAAACCAGCGAACGCAACGGAAACGTGGTCGGCATTAAACTGGTGGATGAACGCAAGGACCTGATGGTCGTAACGGAAAAAGGCATGACCATCCGCATCCGCTGCGAAGAAATCCGCTCCGTCGGCCGCAACGCCCAGGGCGTACGCCTGGTTAAGCTGGAAGAGGGAGATAAAATCGCCCGCATCGCACCCGTTGTTAAAGATGAGGACGATGTGGAAGAAGAGAATTAATTTCTTCCTGGTTTTACCAAGCCCCGGAATTTTTCCGGGGCTTTTTTGTGTCATGAAAGCCCCGAGCGTGTAAGATTTTTATTTAAAGAAAATATCTTGAAGAGGGAAAAGAAGAATATCTTACAGCCGTTTGGAGGCATAAAAAGCTGTCATCTTGAATGATAAAACCTTCATCCGGACTTGTTTCCGGCTCCTGCTTTTTTGTAAAAGAGAAAACGGAAGGGCCGCCAACATAAATTCAGCGTGAGTTAGTCTGCAGACTGTGACAGCTTTTCCCGATGATGTTTTTTGCTGTTTGCCCTTTTTGAAGCTTGAATCGTTTTTTGATATGTTGGGACAGGTAAGGCATGAAACCGTAAAGTTTGCAAAATATTCAGCAGTCCTCTGGAAGGAGGTTGTTCCGGGAAGCATTATGATAAACGAAGTGTTTGTCCGGAGGAAGACGGCCGTTTATACCCGCCGTTTATTGTATCAACTTAAAAAATTCTTCCGGCGTAATGATTTTCACTCCCAAAGATTGCGCCTTTTTGAGTTTGCCGCCTGCGGCTTTGGCCGCCACCACAAAAGAAGTTTTAGCCGATACGCTGCCGCTGGTTTTGGCCCCGTGCCGGCGAGCCAGCAGTTCGGCCTCGGTACGGGTCATGCCTTCTATTTCACCGGTAAACACGACGGTTTTCCCTTCCAGCGTGCGGGAAGACACTTGTTTTTGCGGCTGGGTAAAGTTAATTCCGGTTTGGCGCAGCAGTTCTATTTGCTCCCGCGCCGCGGGGTCATGGAAGAAATCATAAACGCTTTGGGATACCGCCGCGCCCACATCCGGCACGGTTTGCAGTTCTTCCACCGTGGCGTTCATCAGGTTATCCAGGGTGTGGAAGCGGTCGGCCAGCACTTCGGCCGTTTTCGCCCCGACAAAGGCGATGCCCAGCGCAAAAAGCAAGCGGGAAAGAGGCCGTTTTTTGCTTGCTTCCAGGCCGTCCAACAGATTTTGTGATTTCTTTTCTTTAAAGTTTTCCAAAGAAAGCAGATGGAAAAAATTTAAATGATATAAATCCGAAAAATTGCTGACAAACTGCCGCTCCACCAGCTCATCCACCACCGCATCCCCCATGCCTTCAATGTCCATGGCGCCGCGGCTGGCATAGTGCAAGATGCGTCCTTTGATTTGTGCGGGGCAGGACGGGTTAACGCAGTAATAGCCCACTTCCCCTTCGGCCTTATACACGGGGCGTCCGCAGGACGGGCAGGAAGAAGGAGGAAGAAGCTCTTGTTGGCCCAAATGTTCCACGACTTTGATAACTTTGGGGATAACTTCCCCCGCGCGTTCCAGAATAATTCTATCCCCGACGCGCAGATCCAGGCGTTTGATTTCGTCAAAATTGTGCAGGGTGGCGTTGGAAATTACCACGCCCGCGCAGGAAACCGGTTCCACCTGCGCCACGGGTGTAATCACGCCGGAGCGCCCCACGGAAAACAACACATTTCGCACGGTGGTGGTGGCTTGTTCGGCAGGGTATTTAAACGCAATGGCCCAGCGCGGGCTTTTGGCGGTATTGCCTAAAATACGTTGCTGCGAAAAATCATTTACTTTGATGACCAATCCGTCCGTATCAAAAGGAAGATGATGTCTTTTTTCGTCAAAGTCATTGTAAAACTGAATTATTTCTTCCAAAGACGAAGTTTGCAGGCGCACGGGGGAAACATGAAATCCCCATTTTTGGCAATCGTCAATAAAGCCGCTGAAGCCGCCGGCGTCTATGCGGCCGGAACCGAAGGAATGGGCAAAAAATTTCAGCGGACGCTGCGCGGTAACGGCGGGGTCTTTTTGACGCAGAGAGCCGGCCGCGGCATTGCGCGTATTGGCGAAAATAATTTGGTTGGAAGAGGCCTGCTTTTTGTTTAATTCTTCCAAATCTTTTTTTTCCAAATAAATTTCCCCGCGTATTTCCAGCACACCCGCCGGAGCTCCGGCCAAGCGGCGCGGGATGTCCCGCACGGTAAGCACGTTGGCGGTAATGTCTTCTCCTGTTTTGCCGTCGCCGCGGCTGGCGGCGGTGGTCAATACGCCGTCGGTATAGGTTAAGGAACAGGACACCCCGTCAATTTTGGCTTCCAACACCATGTCAAAACAATCCGTGGACAGAATTTTGGCACAGCGTTCGTGCCAGGCGCGTACGTCTGCGGCGTTATAAGAGTTGTCCAGGCTCATCATGGGCGTGCCGTGCACGACGGGAGCAAATGTGGCGCTGACCGTGCCGCCCACTTTCTGGGTGGGGGAATCGGCGGAAGCAAATTGCGGGTAACGCGCTTCCAGCTCTTTAAGTTTTTGATACAGTTGGTCGTATTGTGTATCGGACAGGACGGGGTCGTCCAAATCGTAATAGAGATGGTTGTGGTGTTCTATTTCTTTGCGAAGTTTTGCAATCTCTTCGGCGGGGTTTACGGCCATAAAAGGCCCCCTTTATTTGCGCTCTTTTTTTAGCTGGTCCAAAAGCCCGTTAATGAATTTGCCGGAATTGTCCGTAGAATATTTTTTGGCCAATTCAATAGCTTCGTCTATAACGGCCGGTACGGGCGTTTTTTCGGGGCTGAACACCAGTTCATAGGCGGCCATGCGCAGGATAGAGCGATCCACCACCGACATGCGCTCGATGGTCCAGTTCTTGGCATATTTGGAAACCAGCTTGTCTATTTCAGGCAGGTTGTTTGTCGTACCGCTGACCAGTTCCTGGCAGAAAGGGAAATTCTCCCCCAGTTCCCGTTTGAAATCGGCGGCGTACGGGGCCACTTTGACGCCGTCCAGCATTTTGGCGCTGTCGGCGTAATACAAACATTGCAAAGCACATTCTCTGGCCATTCTCCGGTTGCTCATCGTTCCCGCACCTCGTCTAAGTTAACTTATTTTACTATATTTGTGCGTCGCCGTGCAGGGTTTGCGCGGCGGCAAAGACCCAGAGGAGGGATAGGTCTTTTTCCCAACGATTTAGGGCCCCAATGGCCCATGCCGCGGCGCTGGATAAAGAATATACTAAAAATGTCCACAAACAGCAATCAAGGAGAAAAAAATGAAAAAACTGTTGTGTCTGTTGATAATGGGTTTGCTCTGTATGGGTGCGGGTGCGCAAACGCTGCATGCAAAATCCATGTCCGCCGGTGAAAAAGAAGCGATGCGGGAAGCATGGGGCATTTATCAGTCCCTTTTCCCAAACAAAAGGGAAGATGCCCTTGTCAGGGACTTTGCTATTTATTGGCCTGATATCAAGGAAAGTTACCTGAAATTGAAAAAAAACGAATTATTGGATTGGGGGCTTTCCATTAATCCTGGACCGGAAGGCAAAGATGTGTTGATGAAAAGAGCCCAGAAAAGCATAAAAGAACATAAAAATTATATGGCTTATTATAATGCGGCTGCGGTGGCTTTTGTCAACCGGGAAGAAAGCGATGTTTGGGTCCTTTCGGATACGGACTTGGCCAATGTGGAGCTGTACGCCGGGAAAGCCATCGAGTTAGGCAAGGCCCAAGCCGCCCCGGAATTGTATTTGTTGCGCGCCCGGGCCGGTATGTACCGTTTTGGGGTTTGGGTCGGGTATGAGAATGGGGATGCGGAAAAAATCTCAAACCATAAAAAAGAATTCCGCCCTATCCTGGCTGATTTGGAGGTTGTCTGGAAAAAGAACCCGGCCATGATAAAAGCCGGTCTGCTGGATGTCATGGCCGCTATTTATGCAGGCTTGGGCGATAAGGAAAATGCGGCTAAGTTTTCAAAGCTGGCGGCTCAGGAATCGGAACGCCAAACCCAAGAAGCCATGCGGGTGAACAGACAGCAGACCCTGGCCCGGCAGGAAGTCGAGAAGATGTTCCGCCATGCGAAGGGGTCGGTGTCCCGCGGGCACTTCCGTTCCACCCCGGCCGGCGCCCCGGGTATGTTTGGAATCGGTCCGTCCAGATAAACAGCAGGCTTTACCGAATAAGCAAACCCCGGGCTTTGGCCCGGGGTTTTTGATTTATACGGGCGCCCGGCTGCAAGTCTGAGGGGTTTTATATGTCTGCGCTTTTCAACAGGCTGTTTCGGCATTCTGCGTCGTTGCTGCGGTTTTTGCGAGAGGGATTTTTTGCGTCTTGGGTCTTTTGAGAACGGAGAAATAGGTCCAAAGACTCATGCGTCCGGCGTGAAAGAAATTTACAATTTAAATAACGAGTTGTTTGGCAAGGAGCGTTTTATGAAAAAATGGGCATTGTGCCTGATATGCGGGTTCTTGGCTGTATCCTCGGCGGCCCAAATCGTCAAAAAAGAAGGGAAATTTTTTGTTTCCGACGGCAGGTTGGATGTGGGCGTCGTCTATACGCATGAGGAGCTTATGCAAAAAATTAACGCCCGTGAAGAGCTGGACTTTAATCAAATGCCTTATCCGTTTTGGTATGTGCGAAGCAAAGACGGCCGTCAAAATCAACAGGATATGGATGCCTTTTATGCGGCGGAAAAAGTATATAAGCAAAACCCGGAGAATTTTAATGCCGTGCTGAACCTGGCCACGGTGATTATGAGCTTAAATGACGGGCGCAAACACGGACCTAACGTAAACGACATGCAAATCGGCCGGGCCAGGCGTTTGCTGGAAAAAGCCGATAAAATGCGCCCGAACTATTTGCCGATATATGAAAGGCAGGATATTTTGATGTTTTTCCAGGCCTTTGGCTATTATATCTATAAGAAAAAAGGGTATACGGAAGAAATAGCCGTGGCTTTTTACCGGGCGCATCCGTATTTTGCGCGGAAACGGCTGGCCATACTCCAAAAACTTTTGCCCGCCGGGAAGGGAGATATGTACGCCGCCTATCATATTTGCAAGGCGCTGGGTTTAAAAGAAGAAGCATATTATAGAGAAGAAATACGCAAATGGGAGGCCCGTAAATATTGGCGGGAGCAATACCTGCTGGAAGAATTCCGTCAGGGTTTTGCGGCCTCTGTGGCGGAGCAGGAACTCCAGGGACTGTATATGGGCAGGCGGCCTCCTGAAGGATGGCGGTTCCTCGGAATGGACATTAAATTTGAAAATAAATGGGACTTACAAAGGAAATAAGATGAAAAAATGGTTTGCTTTGATGGTGTTTATGTCGATGTTGCTTCCCGTTTGTGCTGATACGGCGGAAGATAATGGGTTGGCTTTTTTACAAAACTTTTATCCGCCGTATAGCAAACGGGAAATGTTTGAAACCATAAATGCGCTTAAACCGCTGAATTATTATCAAATACCCGCGCCTTTCTGGTATTTGACAAAACAACAGGAGCCGGATAATGAAGCGGATATGTTGGTTTTCCGTTTGGCGGAAAAGAAATACAAGCAATATCGGCAAAACTTTGCGGCGGTGTTTAATTACGCCACGCTGCAGATGAGTTTGAATGCGGATGCGGATGATTTGCCGGATTGTTCCCCTGCGCAGCTCCAAGAAGCATACCGGCTGTTGGAAGAAGCGAAAAAGTTGCGTCCGGACTATTTGCCCGTATATGCGCAGCAGGATCTGTTGTTGGAATTGCAAATTTTCGGCATACCGGTTTATATACTCTATCCGCAGTATAACATCTATCAGGACAATCCCCTGATTCCCGTGTACAGGAAGCAGAAAGATCTGGCCCGGAAACGTTTGGCCGTGCAGGAAAAATTGCTGGCCTTCGGCCAGGGAGACGTTATTACCGCTTATGAAATTTCGGTGGCTTTGGGGTTGGAAGAAAAAGCCGCCATATATAAAGACCAAGCAAGGACGTTGGTAGAAAATTTGGATTTAGACGGTATGCGGCGGCAGGGACAGATGGAAATCTTCCATGCTTTGGAAGGAATCAAGGAAAAAATGGATCAAACCGCAGAAGAGCTGAGACTGTTTTTTAAAGAGTTGCGCCATATGTCTTTTGGCTGCGACACCGCAGCAGGAACCGCCGTTTCCCGCCGCGGCAAAACGTTTGCGCCGCTGACGCCGGAGGAGCGCTTTATTATGGAAGAAGAATTAAACCGGCGTATGGAGGGCCGGATGTTGTTCCGCGGTCTTCCGTCCAAATAAGGCTTGTTGCAACGAAAAAATAAAAGCAGTTTTACACAAGAAACCCCGCCAAGGCGGGGTTTCTTGTTTCCGTGCCGGCCGTTCCGCGCCGGGAGAAGCCGGAGCAGAACCTTTTCTTTGCATGCGCTTTTTGCTACAATAAATTACTTTCGGTCTCGCGCAGGCGGGCATCGTTACGGAAGTGAAAAACGTAAATCGTATCCTCCCGTCCGACACGGAACCGAAAGAACGACCGGCCTTTTAAGGGCCGGAAACTAAGGAGAAAAAAACATGAAAAAACTGACACTTGCGCTTTGCGCGCTGACGCTGGTTTCTGCCTGGCCCGTTCAGGCCAAACCGGTGGTTGTGACCGCCAGCCAGAATTACGTGACCCAGGAAGTAACTGGATTGGCGCCGTTTACCGCTTTGTCCGTGAGCGGACAGGCGGAGGTGGACTTCCGTCAAGGGGCTGAGAAAGAACCGTTTGCCGTTATCTACGGTTCGGACAACCTCGTCAACCTGGTAGAAGTCAAAAGCGACGGAAAAACCTTAACGGTGCATTATAAAGATCCTTTGATTATCATGGGTCAGCGCCGTCTGAAAGTGACGGTGGTGGCGCCCTCTTTGGAGCGCGTGGAAGTGCGCCAAAGCGGCGAGGTGGACGTGCAGGGTCTCTTGAGCACGACGGACCTGTCTTTGTCCGCCGACGGGGAAGGTGAAATCTCTTTCCACTCCGTCAATGCGGCCAAAGTGACGGCCCATGCTTCCGGAGACGCCAGCATTGACTTTGACTGCCTTTCCTGCCAAACCCTGAATGCCGACGTGCGCGACACGGCTTCTTTTGAAAGCGAAAGAACTTCCTGCGATGCCGTAACGGTAAACGCCGCCGGCCGCGGGGAAGCCAGCGTGGAAGGCTTTGCCGGCCGCACGCTGACGGCCACGGCCGCCAACTATGCGGAAGTGGATTTGAAAGGCTCCGCTCTGGTGGCGGATTTGCGCGCCTCGGACTCTGCGGAATTGGAAGCCGATGACCTGCGCGGCGACACCGTCAACGCCACGGTAACGGATTCCGCCCGCATGAAAGTGCAGGCTTTGCAAACGCTGAATGCGGACGCTTCCAAACGCGGTACGATTATGTATAAGGGATACCCCGACAAAGTCAACCGCCACGGTAAAGAAAGCAATATCCGCCAGCATTTTGATTACGATTACGACGACTAATCAATTTGCCTCTACCGGCCCCGCCCTTTCGGCGGGGCTTTTTGTTATAATAAAAGACCATGAAGAAGATTTTTATTTTAAGCCTGTGCGTTTTTTGTGCCGCCTGCGCCGCCCATAAGGAGTCTTTGCCGGGAGCGGACAGGGACGGGCACGGCTGCATCGCTTCGGCCGGATACACGTATGTTTCCGTTTTGGACCGCTGCGCCCGCCTGTGGGAAGAAGGCGTGCGTTTAAATTCCGTACAAGCCCCGGCAAACGGGGCGCTGTTCAGCGCTTTTGCCGTATTGTCTGAAAGCGGAGAGGAAGCGGAGCTGTTTCTTCCGGAAGCGGAACCCGTGACCCTGAGCCGTTCCTTTACTCCGGACGGGCCGTATTGGACGGGTGGAAATTACCGTTTGGACCGCCTGCCGCAGGGCTGGAGATTGTATAAAGAAGACGTTTTGATTTATGCCGCGCCCAATCCGCCCCAACAGGCAAATTGACACCTTTTGCGGCAAGTTGGTATAATAAAAGGGTCCTGAAAAAGGGCGATTTTTTTTGCAAAGAAAATATAAATGGCCAGATTTGATAACAGAAGAGTATACAAGAAGGATTTATATAACCGCAACGGCAATATACGCGCGCCGGAAGTAAGGGTCATTAATTCCGACGGTACCATGGTAGGCGTCCTGCCTACCGCGCAGGCCGTGGCGATGGCCAAAGAACAAGAGCTGGACCTCGTGGAAATATCCCCGACCGCCCAGCCGCCTGTTTGCAAAATACTTGATTACAACAAGTATGTTTTTGAACAGAGCAAAAAAAGCAAAGACGCCAAGAAAAAGCAAACCAAGGTGACGATGAAGGAGCTGCGCATTAAATCCCGCATCGCCCCGCATGACTTGGACGTCAAACTCAGACAAATAGAAGGATTTCTGAAAAAGAAAGACATGGTGCGTCTGGTGGTGGTGTTTCACGGGCGTGAAAACCAGCACAAAGACATCGGCGAGCAAATGCTCAAAGACGCGGCCAAACGCCTGGAGCCTTTGGCCAATGTGGACGGCGGCCTGCAGCAGCAGGGCAACCG
>CALUXH010000050.1 GCA_944324695.1 uncultured Elusimicrobiales bacterium
ACAAAGCTGCTGCCCAAAAACCAGCAAACCGCCGCCACCGCCAGTACGGCGGCAAGCAGCGGTTTGCGGTAGCGTATTACATAGACTTTTAAGTCGTTCATTTCTTAAATGCTTTGTCTTTGGCGTAGGAAGCCTTTTTGCCCAGTTCGTGTTCAATTTGCAGCAGGCGGTTGTATTTGGCCGTGCGCTCGGCGCGCGCCGGCGCGCCGGTTTTAATGGCGCCTGCATTGGTGGCTACGGCCAGATCGGCGATAAAGCTGTCCTCCGTCTCGCCGGAGCGGTGCGAAATGATGCACGAATAGTTGGCCTTGTGGGCTTTTAAAATAACGTCTATGGTTTCCGACACCGTGCCGATTTGGTTGAGCTTGATCAGAATGGCGTTGGCCGCTTTCTGTTCAATGCCCGTTTGCAGGCGGGCGGGATTGGTTACAAACAAATCATCGCCCACCAGGCGGATTTTTTTGCCCAGTTTTTCGGTGATGTGTTTCCAGCCCGTCCAGTCGTCTTCCTGCAGCGGATCCTCTATGGACACGATGGGGAATTTCCTGCACCAGCCTTCGTAAATTTTTGTCATTTGCTCGGCGGTGTAGTCTTTCTTTTCAAAATGGTATTTGCCTTTTTTGTAAAACTCGCTGGCTGCGCAGTCCATCGCCAAAGACATGGACGCGTGTTTGGCCTTTTTGCAGGCGGCCACCAGCGTTTTGAGCACGTCTTCGTGTTTGGCGATTTTCGGCGCAAAGCCGCCTTCGTCGCCCACGGCGATGACCTGCCCCGCTTTTTTCAAAATGTCTTTAAGTACATGATAGGTTTCAGCCGCCCATTGCAGGGCTTCGGAAAAGGTCTTTGCCTTGGCCGGCACAATCATAAATTCCTGCACGTCCAGGCCCGAATCGGCGTGTTTGCCGCCGTTGACGATATTGAGCATCGGCGTGGGCAGGATATATTGTTTGGATTTAAGCCCGTAGCAGTCGCGTATATGTTCGTACAGCGGTTTGCCCGCGCTCTGCGCGCCCGCGCGCAGAGCGGCCATGGACACGGCCAGCATGGCGTTGGCGCCGAGCTTGCTTTTGTTTTCCGTGCCGTCCAGGGCAATCATCGTGTCGTCAATCAGGCGAATGTCGTTTGCGTCCATGCCGCAAACGCGCTTGGCGATTTTGCCCACATTGGCCACGGCTTTCAAAACGCCTTTGCCGTTGTAACGCGCGCCGCCGTCGCGCAGTTCCAGCGCTTCGTGCGAGCCGGTGCTCGCGCCGCTGGGCACCATGGCGGTGCCGGTGCTGCCGTCTTCAAGTATCACATCCGCGGCCACCGTCGGGTATCCGCGGGAGTCCAACACTTCTCTGCCGGTTACTTTTTTAATACGGGCCATAAGCCTCCCCTTCGTCCAAATCTCAGACGATACTGTCTATGATTTTTTTGCCTTCCTTAATTAATACGGCGGGCAATTTTTCGTCGGGCGCTTCCGCATACAGGCGGATGCGCCGCTCGGTGCTGGAGGGCCGTATGGCCAGCCAGCTGCCTCCCTTCAAAATAAATTTGAAGCCGTCTGTGGAGTCTATGCGCCACACGGAGGTTTTGTTCACAGCCAGGGGGGGTTTGATGTCCAGCCGTTCCATGATGCGGTTGATTTCCGTTTCGGTCTTGGGAATGCTGACTTTTTGGTCATACATGGTACGGTATTGTTTGTAAAATTCTTTGCGCAGCTGTTTGAGCGTTTTGCCTTCCACGGCCAGCATATCAATGACCAAAAAGCACGCCAGCAGGCCGTCTTTGTCAGGGATATGGTTGGCCACGGCGATGCCGCCGGACTCTTCCATTCCCATAATATACTGGCCCGTGGTCATCAGCTCGGTGATGTATTTAAAACCGACGGGCGTTTCGCGCAGCATCAGTCCGTGCGCTTTGGCTACCTGGTCAAAAAGCGTGGAGGTAATCACGCTGCGCACCACGCGGCCTTTAAGCTTTTTGTTTTTGACCATGTGGTGCAATAGCATGGGGCCGATTTCGTTGGGGGATATCCATTCTCCGTCGGAATCAATAATGCCGAATTTGTCGCAGTCGGGGTTGCAGGCAATGCCCAGGTGCATTTTTTTGGCAGTCACCAGTTTCTTTAAATCTTCCAGGCTGACGGGGCCGGCATTGGGCACTTTTCCTCCGAACAGCACATCCGTGCCTTCGTCTATGGCTTCCACGTTTATGCCATATTTCTCCAGCGGCGCGCGGAAATAATACTGCGCCGTGCCAAACAGCGGGTCCAGCGCGATTTTCAGCTTGGATTTTTTAAGCGCTTTGCCGTCCAGCAGTTTTTCCAGGTGCGCCATGTATTCTTTTTTCAGCGTATTGGTGGGCACTACGGCGGAGTTTAAATGGTCAAATTCCGTGGAGGAAGTTTTCAGCACCTGTGCCGAAGGGCCCGGCGTGCGTTTTTCAATGTCTTCCACAATTTCATTGTTGGCGATGCCGCCGTAATAGGCTATCCATTTGAGTCCGCAAACATTGTATTCCGCCTCGCTGCCCGTAATAACCACGGCGCCGACGGCGGCCTCTTTGAGCACATTCCATTCCGCCACCGGCGTGGGCAGCGGTTCGTCGGCCATTTTAACGCCGATGCCGCAGGCCAAAAATACATTGGCCGCCACATACGCCAGCTGTTTGGACAGGAAGCGTGTGTCATAACCAATGATAACCAGCGGTTTTTTGGGGTTTTTGCCCTGGGCCTGACAGTGCTTTTGATAGCCGCTGCCTTCAAAGCCGTAGAAAGAATTTTCCAAAACGTGGTCGGCAATGCCGAAGGCCAAACGCTGTACGGACTGTGCCGTCAGGCCTTCCGCAATGACCGCCCGGAAACCGGATGTACTGAATTTAATATCTTCGCTCATAGTGCAGGTATTATACTAAAAAACGGGCGTTTTTTCACTTTTTCTTACCTTATATATGAAAAACATCCCTTTTTGTTTCGCAAGGGCGTTGGAAAATGCCGCAAAAATGATAAAATAAAAGTGATTTTCCGACAGGATGGATACATGAATTTTGAATACGTCAAACAATTTATTAAAAACGCGGGCCTGCCCAATTACCGCATTGCCCAGGTAAAAGACGCCGTCTATAAAAATGGCATATCGTCCTGGCAGGAAGCTACCGCCCTGCCCGCAGAGCTGCGCGGGCGGCTGGAACAGGAGCGGCCGATTTTAAGTTTTACCGTAAAAAAAACGGTGCTTTCCGAACGGGACCGCGTAGTTAAAGCCTTGTTAAAACTTAAAGATGGTCTATTGATTGAAACCGTACTTTTAAAACCGCATGAGGGCTGGAGCGTGTGCGTGTCCACGCAGGTGGGCTGTCCGATGCGCTGCAGTTTCTGCAGTACGGGGCGTATGGGCTTTAAGCGGGATTTGACGGACGAAGAAATAGCCGACCAAGTGCTGATGTGGTTTCAGTACGTGAAAAAAGAAAAAATCGGCGAGCGTATTTCCCATGTGGTGTTTATGGGGATGGGGGAGCCTCTGCTGAACTATTTAAACGTGGTCAAAGCCGTACAGAATTTAACCAACCCCGATTTTTTAAACATCGGTGCGCGGCATATTTCCATTTCCACGTCGGGAGTGGCCGACAAATTGCATAAGCTGGCGGTGGATTTGCCGCAAGTCAATTTAGCCGTGTCTTTGCACAACGCCGATGATGACGAACGCAGCAAGCTTATGCCGGTCAACCGCCGCTGGGACTTGGAAGAGCTGCGCAACGCGCTGGACGAATACCTGGCCCTGACGGGACGGCAGGTGTTTTTGGAATACGCCGTTATAGACGGGGTAAACAACCGTCCCGAACATATTCGCAAACTGGGCAAATGGATACGCGAGAGCAAATTCAGTTATTTATTGCATGTTAATTTGATCGCTTGCAATTTGGGCCGCGGCCAGAAAACCGATGACCGCGCCGTGCAGGACATGGCCGATGCGCTCAAAGCCATGGGTATCGGCGTAACCATACGCAAAAGCATGGGTAATGACATCAGCGCGGCTTGCGGGCAGCTGGCGTCTAAGAATTAGGAGGAAAATATGAAAAAACTTTGGGTTTTGCCGTTTATGTTTTTATTGGGAGCCTGCGCCACACTCAACCAGGCCAATATGGACTGGATACCCATCGGGCCGGAGTTCCCGCAGACCATGCCGCCGGATGTGGAAATTTTGACGGATAAAAACCAAATTACCCGCCCGTACGGCAATTTGGGGCTTTTGCGCATTAAAAACCTGGAGCCGGACCGGGATACGCTTAAGCGCGGCGTGGAAAAGGCCCGCCGGTATGTGGCCGCCAAAGGCGCAGATGCCATGTTTTTGGGCCAGTATAACAGCGCCGAAGACGGTGCGCCGAATCCCAAAGTGACGTTGATTGTATATGCCCTTAAATATGTGGATAATTTGGATGAAAAAGATCTCAAAGCTATTGAGGACTTTGAAATAGACGGGGCCTTAAACGCCAGTTTAGGACTGTAAATTATGAAAAAGAAAGCCATTGTATTATTTTCCGGAGGGCTGGACAGCACCACCTGTCTGTATTGGGCATTGGATAAAGGGTATGAATGTGAAACGCTGACCGTTTCTTACGGACAAAAACATGACCGCGAGGTGCGTTCCGCACGCCAAATTGCCGACAAGCTGGGTGTAAAACAACATTTTGTAACGCTGGATTTTCCGTGGCTGGCCTCCAGTTCGCTGGTGGATAAAAGTCAACCCATTCCTGATCAACCCATGGAAGAAATTGAAAGCGGCAAAATTCCTTCCACCTATGTGCCCGGTCGTAACCTGGTGTTTTTGTCCGTGGCGGCTTCTTTGCTGGACGCCGTTCACGCTGATGCCATTGTGGCCGGTCCCAATGCGGTGGATTTTTCGGGCTATCCCGATTGCACGCCGGCTTTTTTTGACGCGGCGCGTGAAGCCATTAGCCGCGGCACCGAGCGCGGCGTTACCCGCGGGGTGGAAGTGCTGGCCCCGCTGATGGATTTGAGCAAGGCCGATATTGTGCGGTTGGGGGCCAAGCTCGGCGTGCCGTTTGAGCTGACCTGGAGCTGTTACAGCGGGGGGGACAAACCCTGCGGCCACTGCGACTCCTGCAAACTGCGTGCGCGCGGCTTTGCCGAGGCGGGTGTTGTAGACGGGAGTGTGCAATAAATATGTGGACATATGTGTATTTAATTTGTGCCATTGTATGTGAAGTAGTTGGCACCAGTGCCCTGAATGCCAGCAACGGTTTTACCCGTTTGGGGTTTTCGTTAGCGGCTGTAGGCGGTTATGGTGCATCGTTGTATTGTCTGAGTCTGGCGTTGCGTCATATGAATTTGGCCGTAGCCTATGCGCTGTGGGGCGCTCTGGGTATAGTGCTGACCGGGTTGGCGGGGTATTTCTTTTTCCGCCAGAGGTTGGATATGCCTGCTATACTGGGCATAGGACTTATTGTAACGGGTGTGTGCGTAATCAGTTCTTTTTCCAAAACGGTGGGACATTAAGGAGAGCGTATGAAAAAATTTATTTTAGCGGCGGGCGTTTTGTTTTTTGCCGCAAATATTTTTGCGCAGGAGGTGCAGCCTGCTGAAAAAACGGGGCCGGAAGCCGGTCCGCAAACGGTCAAGGCCGCCAAACTGGTGCCCGCCCCAAAAAATGTGCAGCTACAACCGCTGACGCCGCAAGAGCAGAAAGAACGCTTTGACGCACGCAACAAAGAAATACGCAAATTGACCAAACGTTACCGCAAAACCAAATCCGAGGAAGAAAAAGTACGGATAAAAGAGCGGCTGTCTGAAATTGTATCCGAGGCCACCGATGAGGGTATCGCCTGGAGCAAAGAACGCATTGCCGCCACGCGTGCCGATATGGACCGTTGGGAAAAAATGATACGGGAGCAGGAAGCCAATTTGGAGCAAATCAAAGCCCGGCGCGTGGATGACATTTTAAGCGGAGAAGCGGAAAGACGCCATAAGTTGGCGCAGAAACGCTGGAAGCAGGAAATGAAAGACCGCAAGAAATGGATGAAATAGATTTAGTTCTGGAAACGGTTTAACACGGGCGGAACAAAATACGGTTTTGTTCCGCTTTTGTTTGTAGTGTTTTATTGGGGCGGAATAAAAAACAGCCCGGAAATTTTGGTGGCTGCGCGTATATATTAAAACTTGCCGGAGCTTTCCAGTACGCTTAGAGCCTGGGTGATGTCACTGACTACAATAATAAATCGTGCCCGGCCGTTGCCTATGCTGGCGCCGTAAATAGTGGTAATATTAATATCTTTTTGATACAACACGTCGCCAATGTCATGGGCCAGGCCCAGACGGTCGGGGCTGTCTATGCAGATGGCGTCCGTCTTTACGCTGGTGAAGCCGGCCTTGGTCAGGGCATGGCTGATTTCGGCATTGTAATTGACCGCCACGCGTACCACCGCCGCGTCAAAACGTACATCTTGGGAAATGGCAATAATTCCCACCCGTTCTTTGACAAATAGTTCAGCGAATTTTTTTAAAGATCCCGGCTCGTTGACCAGAAAGACACTGTATTGTTTCACTACGCTGATAGACATGGAAGACCCCGTAATTTCAAACCCTTGTTGCCTGGCGGCGCGCGGGCGCGGCCGCCGTATATTAAAGCGATCCTTCTTTTATTATATCACACATTTCCCGGTGAATTTTACCGTTGCTGGCCAGCGTCTGCGCGCCGAATGTATCCAGCCGGGTCCATTTCCTGCCGCGGTAATCGGTCACTTTTCCGCCGGCTTCTTCCAAAATCAGTTTCCCGGCCGAGATGTCCCATGGGTTTAAGCTGTCCTCCCAATAGCCGTCAAAGCGGCCGGCGGCCACCCAGCACATATCCAATGCGGCAGAACCCAGCCGTCGTACGTCATGGCAGGAAAGGATGAATTTTTTAAAGCGCGCCAGCAGTTCGTCCATGCGTTTTTCGCGCTCGTAGGGGAAACCCGTCACCAGCAGGGCATCCTGCAGTTTGCGTACGCGGGAAACCTGTATTTTTTTACCGTTGAGGGTGGCTCCTTTGCCTTTGCGCGCCAAAAACAGCTCGTCCATGCATACGTCATATACGCCGCCTAATACGATATCGTTTTTATAGGCCAGCGCCACGGAAACGGAAAAATGCGGCACGGTGTGGGCGAAATTGGTGGTGCCGTCTATGGGGTCAATGACCCATTTCCAGCAGGAGCCGGTGTTTTTCAGGGCGTTTTCTTCCGCCAGGAAATCATGCTCAGGGAAGTTCTTTTTGATAATTTGCAATATTTTTTTCTGGCAGGCTACGTCAGCCTGCGTAACCAGGTTGGCTTTGCCTTTGAGGTGGTAGTTCACTTTGCCCAAACGCCGCCGGGCGACGTCCCCGGCGGCGTTTAGACATTCCTGCAAAACGGAAAATTCTTTTTTCATTTCAGTTTTAATATGTCCGCTTCTTTTAATTTGTTTTCCAGGTACAGCATGGCCTTGCAGTCATCTTCGTTGTACATCAGCACTTTCTGCAGCAGTTCGTCCCGGCCGGTTTTGAGCCAATTGGTAAAATACACCATGCTGTCCATGGCCCCGCAGTCGTCCTGCCTCCAGTTAAACCCAAAAGCCGGCGCGGCGGCTTTTAAAGAAAAGCTCGGTGCGGGCAGGTAAAAAGCTTTCTGAACGGCGATTTTCAGATCATAACACAAGCTGACCAGCAAGTTGAGCTTTTGTTCGTCGTGTTTGTTTTCCTGCGCCATTTTGCGCATTTTTTTGGCCTCGTATTCCGTCCAGTGGTACAGGACGGTATTTGCGGGGTCTTTGATATAATCGTAAAACTGCTCAAAAATTTTGATTTCTTCTTCCGGCGTTTTGGCCACAAAGGACACATATTTATCTTCTTCTTTGTCCCAAATGCCGATTAAATAAACAAAAGACTGGTTGTCTTTGGTAAAGGTTTCCGTGGCTTCAAAATCAAAATACAGGTTATACTTTTTTGCGGGCGGGGGAAAATGGCCTTCCTCTTTCAATACGGGCTTGTGGTGCAGATAAGCCATGGAATTATAATAGGCGTCCGTTGCGTACGGTTCCTCCAAAATGCCGCGCAACTTTTCCAGCCCGGCGCGGGCCACGTCATCAGTGGTAAACAAGCCGTAAATTTTCAGGCATTGGCGCATTTCGGCGCTTAAAGCCGGCAGCATTTGCAGGTCTTTGCTTTGCGCGACCATTTTATTGGCGTATACGCGCCAGGGCGGATTGGCCGCCTTGGGCGGTTTGTGCGCCTCCGGCTTGGCTTTTCCGTCGCGTATCAGGCGGAAATAGGCCAGTTCCCGCTTCAGGCGTTCTTCGTGTTCCAGGTAGTCCACTTCCGTAGTTTTGCCTTTCAGTTCCACCCGGCAGTAACGCGGCTTATAGCCCTGAATATCCGATAAAATATGATTGAGCAAGGAAACCTGCAGGGCGTAATGTTCTTTTAAATCGTGCGCCCGTTTAAATTGGATAATGCGGTAATGATAAGGCCCGAATACGCTGCTTGCCTCATCCACGCGTTGCAGCAGGTTGATGCTGCCGTACACGCTGGCCGGCAGATTCCATAGTGCCGCATTGGCTATGGCGGGTTTGCCGTCGGCCATAGCCTGCAGGGTGCCTTTAAAGCGGTCCGTATCATTTGTGGCACTGACAAATTCCACTCCGGGGAAATGCTCGCGTATCCAGTTGTCGCGGCTGTTGCGGTCCGTGCGGACTTTTAAGTTCTCATAACGGTTGAGCTCATTGACGGCTTCTTCCGCCGGTGCGTGAAACGTGCACCAGATGCCGAAGGGATCTTCCAGCAGGGAAAACATTTTGGAAGCGTTAAAGTCGGTTTTATCCGGCGTGCGGCCTGCGGAAAAACGCATAAAGAGAGTGTCTGTCAGTGTTTCATCCATTATGTACATTTTATATCTTTTAAGCCTTTCTTGTATATAAGGAAAGCCAATAAGGGCCGTTTCTACTCATTTTAGACGGGATTTTTTCGGTTTTCCGGCTCTTCTGCACCCGGCAAACCGTGGGGAACAGCCGCAGGGCGTTTCCTAATTTCCGGGAAAGAGCCGCGGCGCGTCTGCAGGGTTTCCGTACGCAGCACGGGTCTCTTTTGCTCGGTTTCTTAGGATGACGGATCTATGGAACAGAGGCGGGGGGCCCGGATGTTTGGGCTGGAAGGATTGCGCAATAAAACATGGAGTTGATTTTCCGTGTTTTTCCGCGGTTAAATATGATAATATAATACATATGCTAAACGCACTTTTGTTTCAATTGATTGGTTTTGTCGTGTGTTTTATTTTGCTGTTTTATTTTACGGCAAAATACCGTGCCGCTTTGGTGCGTGAAACGGATATGGACTATCCGGTGGAGGATTTGACGGTCATGACGGTGGCCAAGCCCAGTTTTTCTTCCCGTGCGTCCATTTTGAATTCTTTGCAAAATCCTTCCGCGTTGGAAGTGGCGGATTTAAAAGAAAAAGTAAAAGATCTGTATTACCGTTTAGAGGAGTTGAAATTGGCCCAAGACAAAAACAACGCGGATTTAAACAGGCTGGTTTCCCGGTTGGAGCAGAGGCTTTCTACTTTTGAACAGGAATATGTGGCAAAATTGCAGCCTACCTTGCTGAGTTTGATTGAAGATTTGGAAAATATCAAAGTTTCCGAAAAGGCTGAAAAATAGCAAAAACAGTTTTGATTTTGTGTCGGCCCGCTTTAAAAAGGCGGGCTTTTTTGTCATCAAACAAACATCCCGTTAAACGGACTGGCGCAAATTTGATATTCTTTTTGCCTGCGTTCTGATGGGAAGTAAGGTATGACGAACTTTGTGCCGGTTTGAAATCTAATAGCATGAATCAGATTTTAAAAAAATGAAATCCGCAAAAACGCTTCCTGTTGGCTCATATACCCCTAAATTTCATATAATATATCCATAATAGAGTTTTACCAAAAACTCAGGAGACAAAATGAACAATAAAACCAAAGAGCCTATTGCCATTGTCGGCATCGGCGCCATTATGCCCGGAGCT
>CALUXH010000051.1 GCA_944324695.1 uncultured Elusimicrobiales bacterium
TCCACCGCCGTTTGATACTGCGGCACAGCCACAGCGGCCAATATACCGATAATCAACACAACCACCAATAGCTCAATGAGCGTAAATCCTTTTTTCATTTTTTCTCCCTATAACGGCCATTAATCAAACAAAAACGGCTTTTAACGGTTTTTTAGTTTTGACGTGTATAGGGTATAAAAAAAAAAAAACGAGTCAAGAGAAGACAATAAAACGGGAAAAAAACGGAAAGGTCAAACAGAACATCCGCCAACAGGACATATACACGCAGAATGTCTCTGCCCGACGCAGCGCTGACTTGAAGGAAGGCGCGCGGACTGCGCGCATAAAAGGAGCTCCCTTTCATTTGGAGCAGGCATAAAATATTTTATGACGGAAGACAAATAGAATAAACACGGAAAGCCCATTTTATGGCATTATCAAACGGGCGCGGCAGCTTATACTATAGCTTTTTAAGCAATGCCGCTATTTTATCGGTGGCTCCCATTGGGTCGGGCAAGCCCAGCTTGGCGTAGTTTTCCTTCATCGTCTGAAGGACGGAATTGTTTGCCGCGTTTAAAATCCGATCCATCCACATGTAGAGTTCTCCGGCCAAATTGGGCCCATGCTGCACCAACGCGGCACAGCCCACGCTTTGCAACACTTTGGCGTTATAAAACTGGTGATTGGCCGCCGCCGATGGAAGCGGCACCAAAAGAGCCGGCTTTTGACAATAAATCAATTCTGCCAGCGTCCCCGCGCCGCTGCGGCAGACAGCCAAATCACAGGCATGTATTAAATCATAAATTTCATTAGAATAAGCGAGCACTTTAACACGGCGGGTCTTGCCGTAACGGTGGGAAATCGATTCATACCAGCGCTCCCCGCTGATGTGAATAAATTGGACGTCGTCGTTTTCGGCCACCAAACGTTTGACTGCCGTTATCAGGGCCTGGTTTAACGCTTTGGCTCCCTGGCTTCCTCCAAAAAGCAAAACGGTTTTAAACTCCGGGTTCAGGCCCAGAGCCGCAAGCGTCTGGCGGCGGTCCACCGGTTCGGCAAATTCTTTGCGGATGGGAGTGCCCACCAATACGCTGTTACGTATTTTTTCATTTACCGGCAGCCCCAGCAAAAACAAATCCGTCCAGCGGGCGCAAATCTTATTGGCCAGGCCGATTTTGGTGTTGGAATCATGCACGGCCGTTTTGATATGCTTGGCATGGGCCGAAAAAATAAGAGGGAAAGAAATATACCCCCCCGTCCCAATAGCCACATCGGGCCGAAATTCCTCTATAATTCGGCGCGTCTGCGAAAGGGCCTTGACAAGTTTCATCCAAAACTTAATATGGCGGCAGGGATTAAACGAACGGGGCAGGGAACAGAAATCTATTTCGCGATATTTAAGCTTGTTTTCCTCCAAAACACGCACCGCGGCGTCCCCCTTTCGTACAACAAAAAGCACGCTGCAGCCCTGCTTGTTAA
This sequence comes from uncultured Elusimicrobiales bacterium, assembly GCA_944324695.1. Lineage (GTDB taxonomy): Bacteria > Elusimicrobiota > Elusimicrobia > Elusimicrobiales > Elusimicrobiaceae > Avelusimicrobium. Next base: position 1,459 of record CALUXH010000051.1, read on the forward strand.
GCAGACGCCCCAACGAAAACCCCGGGTAAAAATGTCCGCCCGTTCCTCCGGCGGCGATAAGAAAGCGTTTGTTCATTTATCTGTTCCTGTTGCGGTAATCGGTAAAATCGTCCTGCCGGCGCGCTTTGGGCGCGGCCTCGCTGGCGGCCAGATTTAAAATAATGCCCACCATGGCCAGCGTCATAATGACCGAAGACCCCCCGTACGAAAAAAACGGCAGCGGAATGCCTTTGGTGGGCAGCAGCCCGATGGCCATGGCCATGTTAAAAAACGCCTGTATGGATATGGTCATCGTCAGGCCGAAAATCAGCAGGCTGTTAAAACCGTTCTTGGCCACGCGCGCCAACCCAATGCCGCGCGAAAGCAGCCAGCAGAAAAACGCAATTATCACCAGCACGCCGATTAAGCCGATTTCCTCACACATTATAGAAAAAATAAAGTCCGTGTGCGCGGCGGGCAGGTATTCCAGTTTCAGTTCGCTGTTGCCCAGCCCCTTGCCGAACCAGCCGCCGGAACCCACCGCCAAAAAAGACTGCATCAGCTGATAGCCCGCGCCCCCGGCCTGCGCCTCGGGATTTAAAAAAGAAAGCAAACGTTCCAAGCGGTAAGTATAAAAAATCAGCTGGTATAAAACCACCGGCACGGCCAATGCAAACAACACGGCCAAATGTTTAATGCTCGCCCCGGCCACAAACAGCATCAGCACCACCACCGCCCCCATCAGCATGGGGGTGCCCAAATCCGGTGCTTTCATCATCAGCGCAAAGGTAACGGCGCTGACGGCCAGGGGCTTAATCAGCAGTTTCCAGTTTTTGGCCAGCTTGCCCTGCACATTGCTTAAATAGTCGGCCACGTAAATAACCAGCGTCACTTTGGCCACTTCGGAAGGCTGCAGGTTAAAAAAGCCCAGGTTAATCCAGCGGTGTACATTGGCAATAGGCTCGGTAAACAGCACGATCAGCAACAAAGCCCACGTGCCCCACACCAGCCACATGGGCTTGAAAATACGCTGCAAAGACAAATACGCCTGGGACAAAAACAGCGCCGCCGCCACGCCCAGCGTGTCAAAAAGCACCTGACGTTTAAAATACGAGGTGGAATCGAACGCAGACGACGAATAGGTAAAAATCAAGCCAAAGCAAATAAAAATAAACGTGATAAACGCCAGCCGTCTGTCTATTTTCAGCGGCTGCCAGGCTTCGTCGGCACGCACCCGGCGCGCCGGCTCTTTAAACAAGGCCGGACGGCGGCGGGAATAGGCGTTTTTCTTTCTTGTCCTGGAAAAAAGTTTTACCATGTTTTACCTGATTTTCAGCGAGGCCAACGCCAGCAGCATCAGCATGGCCCCCATGACCCAAAAACGCACAATCACCTTCGGCTCCGGCACGCCGCTGAGCTCAAAGTGGTGGTGTATAGGGGCCATTTTAAACAATCTTTTGCCGTGCGTCAGTCTAAAATATCCCATCTGCAGCATAACCGAAAGCGTTTCCAATACAAAAATGCCGCCGGCAATGGGGAGCAAAAGTTCCTGTTTTACAATTAACGCCGCCGTGCCCAGCACGCCGCCTAAAAACAACGAGCTGGTATCCCCCATAAACACGCTGGCGGGATAAGCGTTAAACCACAAAAATCCCAAACAGGCCCCTATCAGCGCGCCCATAAAAACGGTAATTTCCCCCGCCCCGGGCACATAAATAATTTTTAAATATTCGGCAAAATTAATATTGCCCGCCACATAGGCAAATACGCCGTAAGTCGCCGCGGCAAACACCATGCACCCGCTGGCCAGACCGTCCAACCCGTCGGTTAAATTGGTGGCGTTGGAAGAGCCTACAATGACCAGCATGGAAAAAGCAAAGTAAAATACCGACAAATCCACAAACGCCTTGCTGACGTACGGAATAATCAGCGATGTGGCATATTGCCCGTTGGGCGGGTTTAACGCCAGATAGCCTACTACCACCACGGCGGTAAAAAGCTGTATGGCCAGCTTGGCCCGGGAAGACATGCCTTCGGGGTTTTTCTTGACCAGTTTGGTGTAATCGTCCAAAATGCCGGCAAAAGCCAGGCTGACCGTCGTAAACAGCATCAATCCGATATAAGCGCTGTCCAGCCGCGCCCACAACAGCACGCTGACCAGCAGGGTTACCAAAATCAGCAAGCCTCCCATAGTCGGCGTACCGTTTTTAGACAAATGGGAAGCGGGGCCATATTCGCGCTCTATTTGCTGAATTTTATAAGAACGCAATTTGCGCACCAACGTGGGCCCCAACAAGAGGGAGAGCAAAAAGGCCGTGACAATCGCCGCGCCGGTGCGGAAAGTCAAATAACTGAAAATGTTTAAAAAACTAATATCGTCTTTAAACAGGGAGAGGTAATAAAACATGCATCAAATCTCCTTGAGCAATTTTTCAAATTGCATACCGCGCGAGGCTTTAAGAAGGCATATGCCTCCGCGTTTGTCCAGCAATTTTTTTAAATCTTTAAGCCAAGCCTGCGGCGTGGCGCCGTAAAACACGGTCACCGACGTATCTTCTTTCAGCGCGTCGGCGGCGTATTTCATTTCTTCCCCGGCCAGAAACGCATAATCGGCCTTGTTGTCCAGCAGCCAGCGCGCCACCAGGCGGTGGTAATTTTTGGAGCTGTCCCCCAGTTCTTTCATATCCCCCAACACGGCAATGCGCGGGGAACCGGCCTCGCGTCCCAAAATTTCCAGCGCGTTTTGCATGCTGGCGGGATTGGCGTTATAGCAGTCCAAAATAAAATCCGTCTGCCCTTTGTGCAGGCGTTCCATGCGCATGGGCATGGGCGTATAAGACATCAGCCCCTTTTTAATTTCATCCATAAAAATACCCAGCGCGATGGCGGCGGCGCAGGCGGCGGCGGCGTTGAGCTTGTCATGGCGCTGCAGCTGCACGTCTATAACATAAGCTTCGTTTTTATAAGTAAACGAAAAATTGTCCGTATCCAAAATATGCAAGTCCGCATTGGGTGAAAACCCAAAACTGATGCTTTTGCCCTTATAAGCTTCCAGGCGGCGGAGCATTTCGTCATCTAAATTATACACCAGCGTGCCTCCCGGCGCAATGCAGGAAACAATTTCGGTCTTGGTGCGGTACACCGTTTCCAAATCTTTGAAAAACTCCAGATGGGCCGCGGAAATATTGGTAATCACGGCCACGTCCGGCACGGCCAGGCCGGCCGTTTCGGCGATGTCTCCCGGGTGGGACGCCCCCAGTTCAAATACGCCCAGCTCATGTTTGGGTTGTATTTCCAACAAAGAAAAAGGAACGCCGAACTGATTGTTAAAATTACCCGTGTTGGCTACGGTTTCCCCGGCCTGCGCGCAAATGGATTTAAGCATTTGCTTGGTGGTGCTTTTGCCGTTGGAACCGGTAACGGCGGCAATTTTAATGGCGCTGTTTAACCGGTGGTACTTGGCCAACGCTTGCAAAGCTTTTAAAGAATCCTCCACTTCCAGCACGGCCACGCCGTCGGGAACGGAAGGAATGCGGCCCTTTTCTCCAATAATAACAGAAGCCCCTTTGTTGACCACTTCTTTAATAAAATCATGTGCGTCATGGTTACGGCCTTTTAAGGCCCAAAAAGCATCCCCCTTAGCCAGCACCCGGCTGTCAGTAACAAAAGAGCGGAACGGAGCCTGCGAAGTCTTGGCATGCAAAGTTCCCCCCGTAATGGAAGCGAGTTTAGACAAAGTAAGACTTAATTTCATACATTCTCCTTGGCTTTACATCTAAATCTTCGGCGTTTTGGGCTGCAATTCTTCGGGCCTGTCCGGCGCCACGCCCTGCATGGCCAGCAAGCCTTCGGCCACTTCCTTAAACACCGGGGCGGCCGCCGTGCCGCCGAAGGTGTATTTGGCCGGATTGTCCAGCACCACCAAAATGGTAAACTGCGGGTCGTCTATCGGCGTAAAACCGCAGAAGGACACCACATGATGGCGCGTGGCGTAGCCGCCTTCCCGGCTGAGCTTCTCGGCCGTACCGGTTTTGCCGGCCACGCTGTAACCTTTAATGCGTGCACGCTTGCCGGATCCTTTCTGTACCACGTGTTCCAGCACTTTTTTCATGGTGTCGGAAGTTTCCTGCTTAATCACACGGCGTATTTTCTGCGTTTTGGCCTTTTGTTCCGTACGTCCGTCGGCATATTCTATACGGTCCACCAAATGCGGCTGCATCAGCCAGCCGCCGTTGGCCACCGCCGAATAAGCGCCGATCAGCTGCACAGGCGTCAGGGCGATGCCGTAGCCATAACCCTTGGTGGCGGTATCCACCACCGTCCATTTGTTGTACGGCAAAATATAACCTTTGGACTCACCGTTGAAATTAATATCGGTTTTGGTGCCGAAACCAAACGCCTTCATGTAATAAAACAAATTTTTGGCTCCCAGCTCCAGGGCGATTTTGCCCGCGCCGATATTGGACGACACGGCCATAATCTCGGGTATGGTCAGCTCGTCTTTGTCATGCTGGCGGTCCCGCACCACCACCCCGCGCGCTATTTCCCACTTGCGTCCGCTCATGTCTATGGCGTCGTTAATGGACACGGCCCCCGCATCCAGCGCCGAAGCGATGGCTATAGTCTTAAACGTAGAGCCGGGCTCATAGGTAAACTGAAAGGCCAAAGACTGGCCGTCCTTGCGGGGGTAAGAAGCCGCGGCCAAAATACGCCCCGTCTGCGGCTGCTGCACCAGGATTAAACCGCGTTCCGGTTCATAATCTTCCACCGCATTTTCCAAAGCTTTTTCCGCGTAATACTGGGCCAATATGTCCAAGGTCAGATAGACGCTTCCCACGGAGCGTTCTTCCTTAAGACTGCGGTCATAAATCAGTTCCCCCCGCCGAGCGCGCTTGGCGCGGCGCTTGCTGATCTGCTGGCTCATTTCGGAATTAAACATCTGCTCTATGCCCGAAAGCCCCAGGTTTTTGGAATTGGCCGCGCCCAAAACGTCTATGGCGCTGTCCCCGTACGGGTGCACGCGTTCATATTCCGGCGTTAAGTCCAGCCCCTGGCCCAGCGTCGTGCGCAATACGGGCAGGATTTTCATATATACGTCGGGCTTGATTTTTTTGGCCACGAAAAAGAAATTGCGGTGGCGGTTCCATTCGCGCTCAATCTGTTTTTTGGAAATACCCAGGGTTTTGGACAAAAAATCAAAGGTTTTCTTTTTGTCGCGGACATAGCGCTTGCTGATGCCACAGGAATGCGTGCGCACCGATTCGGCCAAAAAATTCCCGTTTACATCGTAAATATTTCCCCGCAGGCGGTCTTCGTCCAAATAATTGTAAATGGCGCGCTCGGCCTTGCCGACAAACTCGTCATGCAAAAACGTCTGCATATAAAACAGCCGCACTCCAATGCACAAAGGAGCCAACAGACACAGCATCCCGCAGAGTTTCATGCGGGCTTTGGCGTTATAGGCAAAGGGGCTGTTTTGTTTAAACATTTAATCTTCCAACACGATGATATTTTGCGGCGGCGTACGGCGCAGGTGCAGCTTTTCTTGCGCCAGCTTCTGCACGGCCTGTGGGCTTTGCAGGCGCACGGCTTCCAGCTCCAAGTACTGGTTGCGGGCGCGTTTGACTTCCACTTCCGTATGCAGCTGGCCGATGGCGCGGCCAGAGCGGTTGATTTCTATACGCATCATCACCACTCCGAATGCAAACACGCTGATGACAAAAACAATTCCGAAAAGTTTCATACCCTTTCTATTACCCTCAGTTTGGCGCTGCGGCTGCGCGGGTTGGCGCGCACTTCTTCATAAGAAGGCGCCACCACGTGTTTGTTGACCAGTTTCCACGCTCCTGCGGCGGCCAGCTCTTTAAAACGGTTTTTGACCAGGCGGTCCTCCAGCGAATGAAACGTAATAATTCCCGCCCTCCCGCCGGGCCGGACCAACTCCTGCAGGGTACGAAGCGCACGCTGCACGCAGCCCAGCTCGTCATTGACGGCGATGCGCAGCGCCTGGAACGTCTGCGTAGCCGGATGAATTTTGCCGCGGCCTCGCACGGCGCTTTCCACGATGTTTTTTAACTGAAAAGTGGTTTCTATTTTTCCCTGCCGCCGCGCGGCCATAACGGCCATGGCAATGGCGTGGGCGTTTCTTTCTTCGCCATATTCATCCAAAATTCGCTCCAGCTCCGCCAGCGGCCACTCATTGACGATTTGCGCCGCCGTCAGCGGAGCCGACAAGTCAAAACGCATATCCAGCGGCCCGTCGCGCAGGAGGCTGAAGCCCCGCGCGGGGTTGTCCAGCTGATAGGAGCTTAATCCCAAATCAAACAAGGCTCCGTCCGCACCGTCCAAGCCCGCCTCCCGCAGCACATGCGGTGCCTGCGTATAAGAGGCGTGCACCGCAGTTAACCGGGGGTCATTTACCCGCGCGCGGGCCATATGGAGAGCTTCTTCGTCTTTATCAAAACCGAACAGCCGCGCCTGCGGCCCCAGCTGGGACAAGAAATATGCCGCATGCCCCCCCAGCCCCAGCGTACCGTCCACATATACGCCGTCCGGCCGGCGCAGCAGCAGCTGCGCCGCTTCCTTAGCCAGCACGGGAATATGCGTCCACTGCGTCATCAAAACCCTCCTCTGAAAGCATTCGTTTCCACCATTTTCAGCTTGGGGATCACCGTCTTTTGCGGTGAGGCTTTGGCCGGCGCGGACTGCGGACGGGACTGCTTGCTTTGGGCGGGCACGGAAATCGTCTGCGTGGACGAAATCACGTCCGCCGGTACGGAAGCTTTCTGACTCTGCGGAGGCAGTTTTTTCTTGGCCAAATCATACAGCCATACGTTTTGCAGCACCGACACCTTGGTAAACGGCATGCCGTAAGCGCGGTATAAAGCTTGGTGTATGGGAGAGCCGGATTTCAGCTCGTTGCAAAACTGGTAAAATTCATCCCGGCTCCGCTCGTTGAGCAAATAATCCACCAAACTGTAAGCCTGCGTATACCAGATTTCAGCCTGTTTGGTGGAAAGCGCCGACAAATCGTTCATTTCCACCATGTTTTCCAGCGGAATATATTTGCCGGACAAAATAGTCCGCAGACTGCCGTCCACCCAGCTAGGTTTCTGCTTGGTGGCGTAAATCTGCATATACACGGCCATGCCTTCGGACAGCCATAGTGGCGAAATAGCGGGCAGGAAATACCCGTCAAAATACAAATGCGTCAGCTCATGCACCGACAGCGGATAAAAATTACGCCCCTCCAGCACATACATCGTATCTGCCTTTAAGTCCGAGGCCGCCCCGGACCACGGCGGACGTTTGGTAAAATTCATATAGCTTTCTTTCTGCCCGAAAATCATAACCAAAATTTTATTGGGCTTAGCCACCAGCGTAAACGGGGTCAAATCCAACATCAAATTGCCGTGAATGGTGTCCAGTACGCTTTTGAGCTGTTCTCCGACGGGCTGCTTTTCGCGGTAAATCAAATAATTAAACGTATCCGCCGTCATAAATCCGGGCGGCGGCGGCAGCCAGCGCACCTTGTTTTGCGCTCCCTGCGCAGTGCGCACCTGTGCGGGCACGCCCACCACGGGGGCTTCTTGGGGCGGAAGCGCGCCGCCTATGCGCTCCAGACCCGAAATTAATTCTTTAAACTCCGCTTCCGCTTGCTTTTGTTCTTCGGGTGTTTCCGGTTGATGTTCCTTAAAGAGTTCATCAAAAATACGCGGGTCAATTTCTTTTTTTTGGGCGGGGAGTTCCGCTTTGGGCACATCGCCGGCTTGCACTTCCCCTCCTTGCACCATCAGCACTTTGCGAATAGCGGTTTTGGGGTCTATATCAAAATAGCGCAACACGGGCGGCGTAATGAGCACCACCCCCAGTAGCCACAGCAAAACGGTAATTTGTTTGACTATGTCCATATCATGCCGCGGCCCCCGTATCCGCGGTAAAAACGGCCAAATACCTTTGTTTTTCTTCCCCCGGCAGCCGGTAACTGACCGGAGCTTCCCGCCGCATCCCCAAACGCCGCAGCAGATCTTCGCGCGCTTCATCCGGCGCGCTTTGGTAAGCGGCCACCACGCCGCCCGCCGCCAGCGCAGGCGCCATAAGCGGAAGAATGTCGTTTATCTGTCCCATGGCGCGCTCGGTGATAAAATCAAAAGGCCCCGTTTTTTGCTGCCCCAGACGCCTATTTAATACCCTAACATTTTTTAAGGACAGTTTTAACACGGCCCAGTTTAAAAAAGAACAACGCTTTTCCAGGCTCTCCACCAGCGTAACGCTTGCGCGGGGCAGAACCGAGGCACAGGCCAGGCCGACATATCCCGCACCTGCCCCCATATCCGCCACGGTGAAACTTTCCTTTCCCTGCGCCGCACGGTGAAAAAAAGCCGCCGCGGCCAGGCCGTCACAGATGTGGCGGGTGAAAATTTCCTCTTTGTTTGCCACGCTGGTTAAATTTAAAAAATCCTTTTTCTCCCACACCAAATCCGCATACCGGGCCAGCGTATCCAGCTGTTCCGCCGTCAGATCCAGGCCCAAAGAAGCCGCAAAATCAGCCGTTTTTGCGCGCATGCTGCAGCCTCCGGTACCGCTCTATATGTATGGCCAAAAGCTGTATATCCGCCGGGGTAACGCCCGGAATGCGCGCGGCCTGGCCCAGTGTGCGCGGGCGGACGGTTTTTAATTTCTGGCTGCTTTCAATCAAAATGCCTTTGACGGCGGAAGGGTCAAACCCCTCAGGGATAACGATATTTTCGGCCTGGGCCAGTTTTTCGGCGTCTTTTTTGTTGCGCTCGTAATAACCGGCGTATTTTTGGTATACGTCCACGTGAAAGCGCACTTTTTGCGCCGTCCACGGGTACAAATCCGCTTCGTCTATCTGACAGGCGGGGTCGGCCTTGAGGCGTTCCACCTGCGTGCGGTATTTTTCAAAAGCGGGTTTGTATGCGCTGTCCAGCGTACCTAGCGCAAAACCGTACGGGCACAGGCGCAGGTCGGCATTGTCGTTGCGCAAAAGAATGCGGTATTCGGCGCGGGAAGTAAACATGCGGTAGGGCTCATTAACGCCTTTAGTGACCAAATCATCTATCAGCACGCCGATATAGGCTTCGTCGCGGCGCAGGACAAAAGGCTCCTGGCCGCGCGTTTTGCGCGCGGCGTTTACGCCGGCCACAAAGCCCTGTCCGCCGGCTTCTTCGTACCCCGTGGTGCCGTTGACCTGCCCCGCGCAGAAAAGCCCGGGCACGATTTTGCTTTCCAAAGACGGATACAAATCCATCGGGTCCGAGAAATCATATTCTATGGCATAGCCCGGCCGGGTAATGGAGGCGTTTTCCAGCCCGGGCACGGATTTTAACAGTGCGCGCTGCACTTCTTCGGGCATACTGGTGGAAAAACCCTGTATATAAAATTCCTCGGTGTTGGCGCCTTCCGGCTCCAAAAAGAGCGGGTGGCTTTTAACGTCCGGAAATTTCTTTGTTTTGTCTTCCACCGACGGGCAGTAGCGCGGCCCCAGGGCGTGTATTTTGCCGCTGTACATGGCGGAGCGGTTTAAATTTTCACGCAAAATTTTATCGGTTTCTTCCGTGGTGCGGGTGATGTAACAGCATAAAAATTTGCGCTTGCTTTGCGCGGCGTAATCGGTAAAATGCGAAATGGGCTGAAAAGGATTGTCCGACGGCTGCAGGCGGAACTTGGAAAAGTCTATTCCACGCGCATTGACGCGCATGGGCGTACCGGTTTTAAAGCGGATAATATGCAGTCCCAACGCCTTTAGAGATTTGGAAAGCTCGTTGCTGGGCATATCGTTGTAACGTCCGCCTGGGAACACTTCTTCGCCGATGTGTATAGTGCCCGCCAAAAAAGTGCCCGCCGTAAGCACCACGGTTTTGGCACGGTAAAACGTATGGCGCAGGGTAACCACGCCCGAAACAGCCCCGTCCGAAACGGCGATTTGGGCCGCTTCGTCCTGCATCACATCCAAATAGGGTTGCAATTCCAGAGCGTGTTTAAAATTAAACTGATAAGCTTTCTTGTCGCACTGTACGCGCGGGGAGTGGACGGCTGGGCCTTTGCCGGTATTGAGCATATGGTAGTGCACGGCGGCGCTGTCGGTAATGCGGCCCATGGCGCCGCCCAGCGCGTCTATTTCGCGCACGATTTGCCCTTTGGCTATACCGCCTATGGAAGGATTGCAGGACATTTGGGCAATGGTGTCCAAACTTTGCGAAAGCAACAGGGTTTTGGCTCCCGTCTTGGCCGAAGCCAAAGCCGCCTCACAGCCCGCGTGCCCGCCGCCGATTACAATCACGTCATAGATTTGCGGATATTCGTACATTTACTTCCCCATGCAAAACTTGGAAAAAATAATGCCCAGTATATCGTCTGGCGTGGTTTCCCCCGCCAGGTCTTTTAACGCCTTGAGCGCGCCGCGCAAATGCTCCGCGCACAGCTCCAGCCCCGCACCCGCTGCCAAACGCGCAGCGGCGGATTCGGTTTCCGTCTGGGCGTTTAAAACGGCCTCATATTGGCGCAGGTTGGATATCATCACGCCGTCCTCTCCCTGCGTCTGCGGGGCGGACACGAACGCCAAAATCTGTTTTTTAAGCCCGTCCAACCCCTCTCCGCTTTTGCAGGATACATACGCGCTGTACTGCGTTTTGCCTTCCAATGCGCAGCGGCCCTGCGGAGCCTCGTCGGTTTTGTTAAGCACCAAAATAACGGGCTTGTTTTGCTTTTGCACATCGTCCCACAGGGCTTCTTCCTGCGGGCTCAGCTCCCGCGTCAAATCCGCCACGAACAGCACCAAATCCGCTTTTTCTATGGCGCGCAGGCTGCGCTTCATGCCTTCCCGCTCGGCGGGGTCTAAGGCGTGCTCGCGTATACCGGCGGTATCGGTTAAAATCACTTTTTGCCCGTCCAAATCCAGCGTTTCTTCCACGGTGTCGCGCGTAGTGCCGCTTTGTTCCGACACAATGGCACGGTCAAAGCCCACCAGCGCATTGAGCAGGCTGGATTTGCCGCAGTTGGGCGCGCCGACAATGGCGGCTTTGAGGCCCTCTTTTATCAGTTTTCCTACGGAGAACGTATCGGCCAAACGCGCCAAAACGCCCGCCTGGTTCAAAAGTTCTTTTTCCGAAGCGGCGGCGTTGAGCGGAGGCATTTCCTCATCCACGTCGTCCAGGCGCGCTTCCAGTTCGGCCAATGTTTCAGCCAAGGCGTTTTTTACCCCGTTTAATTTTTCGCTCAAACGCCCCTCTAAAGAAGACAAAGCTAAATCATGCGCGGCCTTGTTTCCGGCGGAAATCAAATCGCACAGGCCCTGCGCTTCCAACAAATCCATTTTGCCGTTTAAAAACGCGCGGTAGGAAAATTCCCCCCGCCTGGCAGGCTCCGCCCCGCAGGCGCAAAGCACTTCCAGCAGGCGGCCGCGTATATAGGGCGAACCGTGTACGGCAAACTCCACCACGTCTTCTCCGGTAAAGCTGCGCGGGGCGGAAAAATAAGTAACCAAAGCCTCATCTAATACTTTTTCGCCGTCATAGAGGCGGCAGAATACCTGCTCGCGCGGAGCAAAAACATTGTCCCTGCGCGTTACTTTGCGCAAAATGGACAGACTTTCGGGACCGCTTAAACGGATAAGCGCAACCGCGCTTTGCCCGGGCGCGGTGGTCGGGGCGACGATAGTACTAGGCATGGTTATATTTTATAATTTTTAGGCGTACTTTTGGGTTTTTTGTTCCGTACGCGCGCGAATATGAAGACGGCGGGCCCAGAAACCCGCCGTTTGAATTTTTACATTTCCGCAGGCAACGTGGGAGAAAAAGACTTGCCGCCGTTGGCTTTAAAAAACGCCGCCGCGTCCGTCCAGGCGGGCGTAAATCCGCGCCGGGAATAGAAATGTGTCTGCACCGCCGCGCCGCTCTGTTTCAGAAACGCCGCCGTACGGTTCCAGCGCGCCGGCAAAGAAAGGCCCAGCACGTCCAGCGCCGCCTCCCCCTCCGGCCGCCCGATAAAAGCGGCGGTGGCCCAGGACAAGCTGTTATCGCACCCCACGGCGTAATAAAACTGCGGGGTACGTTTCCAGCCTTTTGCGTCAAACTTCCGGCCCGATATTTTTTTGACATCCGCCGCGCCCAGCGGATAATTCCACTCCCTCCCGTCCAGTTCGTCCAGCGGCAGGGGTACAACCCCGTCCGTACCGCCGCACACGGCGGCCTGCACGTTTTTGGGATGCAGAAAAACAAAACGCGCGCAAAAATCGCCCGACGGACCAAAACCGTGCAGCCAAATCTTTTTATGCGTCTTAATGCCCTGCTCTTTCAGGCGTTTGCGCGCGTCTTTAAGCATGGCCAAAAACTGCCAATCCGGCCTCTTTAAAGAGCCTTCCTGAATTTGCATGACATCTCGGTCCAGCGCTCCCACCCGCAGGTTAGGCGCCGAAGGCACCCGCGTAAACACGGGCATGATGACGGGGGTTTTTAAAGAGGAAAGCAACGGATAACTTTGCAGAAAAGACAGCGCGCCGGACGTTTGGTCCGCCCGTCCGCCGCTTATGCGCATTAGTCCGGGGTCGGCTTCGGCCAGCAGGAAATATTTTTCCGTCCGCTCCAGCCCGCGCGGCACGGCCAGGAAATAGCCGAAAGAAAACCCTTCCTCCGGATTAGGCCCGACATACTGTATCCATAAAGTATCGGTATATAATTCGCCGGTACGGCTTTGCGCCCCAAGACCCGCAGGCAGACAAAACAGCGCGGCGGCCAGCCAAAACAACCAATGTTTTTTCATGCGCTCCCCCTTTGCCGCATATTGTAGCATAGTTTAGCTTTTAGGCGGGAAAAACCAGACGGAAAATAACGCCTTTGCCGCCTTTGGCGTTATGCACTTCGGCACGGCCGCCGTGCAGTTTCATAATGGAAGCTACGATGGAAAGCCCCAACCCGCTGTCGCAGTAACCTTTCGGCGAAGGACGAATCAATTTTATTATACTCCGCTCCGGGGGAGAGACCGTCGCTAAAGGATGAGCAATTTTGAATAAATATCCCAAGCATACGGGAGATTTCAAAGAATAATAAAAAGCTGTTTGACTCTTTCTCCGCCACAAAACACATCAAAAGACAAATGAAACGGTTGCTCCGGCTTCCCGGCGTACGGAGGAGGCCGCTTCCATGGCAAAGCTGCGCCAGGGGGACGGCTCATAACTGATACGCAATTCCCCCGCTACTTTCCAGCGCCGCCCCAGGTTAAATTCCGTTCCAACCCCGGCCGTCCACACGGCCCCGCTGCCGTTCATATTCTCAAAAGCCAACGGAAAAGAGGCCCGGTTAAACACCATTCCCCCGCCCGCCAACACGTATAAAGCCGGCTGCGTCTGCGGAGTGAGATGGTATTTTATGACCGCAGAAACGCAATACTTGTTCATTTCTTCCAAAAATTCCGTCTGCCGGTCAGCAGCCGTCAGCCACCGGCCTTCCGCCCCGGCCCAGAACCGCTCGGAAATACGTTTTAGCAGACGCACTTGTGCACCGACCATATTCCGCGAAAGAATTCCGCCTTCTCCGTCTTGGATATTGCCTGCGGAAAACACGGCCCCGGCATCTACCTCCCAGCCGGGCGGAATATTGTCCGGCTGCGGCGCAGTTTCGTATATGACCGGCACGGGACGATATATATGATATATCTGCCCGTGCGCGCATAATGCCGCCGATACACATAAAAAGGCCGCCAGAGCGGCGGCTTTCAGCGCGGAAAGACGTTCTCTCATACAGTTTCCCCGCGCTTATTGTATAAAAACAACTCCCGGCCTTTATATAACTTGTTTTATAAGAGAAATTAACCGGTTATAGCTATTTTTTCTTCCTTAACATCTCCGACCAGCGGCAGCAAACGCCCGTTTAATGGACGGGATTTCCTCCACAAAACAAGGACGGCCCCAAAGCCGCCCTTGTTTTGCTCCTGCCAGTTTTTGGATGAAAACGTCAAAAGCGCGTACCTATGCGGAAAAACGCGCTGTGAAACTGCAGGTAATTGTCTTTGCCGTAATAGCAGTTCAGATCCTCCCCTTTCACAAAAGCCACCGTATAGCGGTACTCCAGTCCCAGGAATATATCTTTGCTCAGATTATACTGCAGCCCCAGGCCTGCAAACAAATCCAATCCCCACTTATCGGCGCTTTGTGCCGTATATTCGCCGTTGCGTTCACCGGAGGATTTCATGCGGGCCTGCGCCGCGCCAACCCCCACCGGGATGTAGAGCCGCCAGGTATCCCAGGCATTGATGGTATATTTTCCCGCCAGCGCAATGCCGTTTAAGCGCAGCTTGTCATATTTATAGGCGCCCAGACGGTGGTTGGTGCGGCTGCTATGGTTAAGCAGCATATAGTCGGCGCCCAGGGCAAAATGGTCGCTGATGTCCCACAATACCTGGCCTGTGGCGGCCAGTCCCAGATCCGTCATGCGCGCACCGGTCGTATCTTTATTAAAGGAATAGCTCGCCCCCAGACCGATAGACACTTCGGCGTGTTTTTCGTTGGCCAGGGCCATTTTGCTGGGCGTATAGTCGGAATATTGCGTCTGGCTGATAACGCGCGTGCCTCCTTGCGGTGTGCTGCGGGTTTGCTCCACCATGCCGTATTGGGTGGTGCCTTTCTTGTTGGTAGTGGTTACGTCATAGACGGTAGTCGTGTCCGTCTGTACGGTGCGCATGCGCGGCTGTTGGGCCGCCTGCCCCTGGACATTTTGCGCCGAAGCCGCTGCGGCCAGCAATGTCAGTGCGGCAAAAGCCGTAAAACCTCTTTTCATATTCTCCCCCTGTGTTTTTGTTTGGTAAAATAAACTACAGGGTTATAGTAAGATAATCCCCGCCTCCGGTCAACGCAAAAAAGAGATTAGTTTTTCCCCTCTTATGTTCAAAAACTCCGGCCCACCCCATTTTCTCTCCCCCGTTTTTATACGCACCGTATTGGATTTGACAGCCGGCTTATATAATGTTAAGATAAATTATCCGCTAAAAAGCGACTTGGCAACAAGTCGCTTTTTACTTAATAGGCAGGTGCACATGAAAGACCCCAAAACCATAGAACAAACCGTATCTTCCGCGCTGGAAGGCCAGGGCGTGGAACTGGTGGACCTGGTGATACAAAACCAGGGACGCAAAAAACTTTTGCAGTTTTTTGTAGACAAAGAAGGAGGAGTAACGCTGGACGATTGCTCCGCGCTGACCAATCAGATAGACGCCGTGCTGGAAATGGAAAACCTCATTGACAGGGCGTATATTCTGGAAGTTTCTTCTCCGGGCGTCAAACGCGTGCTGAAAAAACCGGAGCATTTCAAAAAATTCGTCGGAGAGCGCGTGCGCGTGGTGCTTAAAACCCCGCTGGACGGCCGCGGATTTTTCACCGGAGGCATCGCTTCTGCCGATGACGAAGGTTTTACGCTAAACGACGGCACAAACCAATATCACTTTAAGTACGACAATATTAAAAAAGCCAACTTGGATCCCGTACTTGAATTTTAACACCGCGCGCGGGCCCGCCCACGCCGCATATTATATATAAGGAGAGTAAAACAAATGGAAGGAACCGCCAAAGATTTAGTCCTGGCCCTGGAAGGCCTGGAGAGAGAAAAAAATATCAAAAGAGAAGATATTTTAAAAACCATTGAAGACGCCCTGGTGTCGGCTCTGCGCAAGAACCTGGGCAAAACCGCCCAAATCAGCGCAAAAATCGACGTGGAAACGGGCAGCATTCAGGCTTTTCAGACCCTAAACGTCGTAGACGTAGTCACCAACCCCGAAGCGGAAATTGACGTGGAAGCCGCCAAAGCTTACCTCAAAGCCCCCAAAGCCGGCGACGTGGTAACCCTGACCCAGGACGTGGAAGACTTCTCCCGCATTGCGGCGCAAATCGCCAAACAGGTGCTGATTCAAAAAGTGCGCGGCATTGAACGCGACAACTTTTATAAAGAATTCAAACCCCGCGAAGGTGAAGTGGTCACCGGCTCGGTGCGCCGCTTTTCCGACCGCGATTTAATCGTGGACCTGGGCAAAGTGGAAGCCATTTTGCCGTATTGCGAGCAGATTAAAAAAGAACGCTACACCAGCGGTTCGCGCGTCAAAGCCATTATAGCCAAAGTGCTTAACCAAACCGATTTGGCCAATGTCGGCGACGATCCGGTGCTGGGCCGCTATAAATCCGCCGCGTACAAAATGGACAAAGGCCAGCGCGGACCTTATGTTATTCTGTCCCGCGCCAACGGCAAATTTTTGGAAGAACTTTTTAAAGTGGAAGTGCCCGAAATCAGCGAAGGCATTGTGGAAATCAAAGGCGTCCAGCGCGACCCGGGTTTCCGCGCCAAAGTGCTGGTGTCCAGCATTGACCATAAAATTGACCCCATCGGCACCTGCGTGGGCATGCGCGGCATACGTATCCGCGCGGTCATGAACGAACTGTCCGGCGAACGCATTGACCTGATTAATTACTCCGACGACATTACCACCGTGCTGGCCAACTCCATTGCGCCGGCCAAGGCCAGCTTCGTCAAAATCGTCAGCATGAGCGAAAAGAAGGCTCTTATTATCGTGCCCGACGACCAACTGCCCATCGCCATCGGCAAAGATTGGCAGAACATCAAGCTCGCTTCCCGTCTGACCGGCTGGGATCTGGAAGTAAAGAGCGAAAGCCAGAAAAATAAAGAAGCCGAAGAAGCCGCCGCCGCCACCCAGGGCGAACTGGAAGGCATAGAAGGCATCGGCCCCAAGACCGCCGAAATTTTGCAGAAAGCGGGTTACAGCTCCGCCGAACAGATTGCTTCCGTGGAGCCGCAGCATTTGGCCGCTTTGCAGGGCATCGGCGAGAAAACGGCCGCCAAAATTATTGAAAGCGCCAAGAAACATTTAGAGCAGCAGGCTGAAAAGCCAGCAGCGGAGGAGGAAGCCCATGACGACCAGGAAAACAACTAAAGAAGGGGATTCCTCCGAACCCAAAAAGAAAACCGCCGCCAAAAAGCCCGCCGCCAAAAAAACAGCGGTAAAAAAAGAGGGTACCGCCAAAAAGCCCGCCGCCAAAAAAACGACAGCTAAAACGACGACTAAAAAAACCACGGCGCGCAAAACGGCGACTAAAAAAACTGTCGAGGAAAAAGAAATAAAAGAAACCTCCGCAGAGACGGTTCATACGCCGCAGGCGCATCAGGAGCCGGAAGTCCGGCCCGCGCCGCAGGTCAAGCCGGCCCCGCAGGCGGTTCCTGCAACGCCGAAGCCCGAACCGCAGGCGCAGCCTCGGCAGGAAACGCCCAAAGCGCAGCCTGCCCCGCAGCCGCAGCGCCCGCAGCAAGCGCCCGCAGCGGCCCCTAAACAGCAACAGCCGCAAGCCCCTGCTGCCGCCGCGCCCAAACCGCAGGCACAGCCCCAGCACGGGCAGAACCGCCCCCAACAAGGGGTAAACAGACACGGCAAGCCGCAGGAAGCCAAACCCCAAGCCGCCGCGCCGCAGGGCAAAACGGTGCGCTTAATCGGCACGGAAACGGTCAAAGATTTGGCCGAAAAGATGAATTTCAAAATCAACGATTTCATCAAAAAACTGATGACCTTGGGCGTATTTGCCACCATTAACCAGCGGCTGGAAAAAGACATGGTGGAGCTGATTTGTTCCGAATGCGGATACACGGTGGAAGAAGCCCCCGCGGAGCTGGACGAAGAAACCCTGCATATCATGCAGGCGCAGGACGATCCGGCCAGCTTAAAACCCCGCAGTCCCGTCATCACCATTATGGGGCATGTGGACCACGGCAAAACTTCGCTTTTGGACGCCATACGCAGCTCCAACGTCGTGGCCGGGGAAGCAGGAGCCATCACCCAGCACATCGGCGCCTACCGCGTACATACGCCCAAAGGGGATTTGACCTTTTTGGATACCCCGGGCCATGAAGCCTTTACCGCCATGCGCGCGCGCGGCGCACAAGCCACCGACATTGTGGTGCTGGTCGTGTCCGCCACCGACGGCATTATGCCCCAGACCATTGAAGCCATGGAGCACGCCAAAGCCGCCGGAGCGCCCATTATCGTAGCCGTCAATAAAATTGACCTGCCCGGCGCCAATGTGGACCGCGTCAAACAGGACCTGGCGGCCCGCGGCCTGGTGCCGGAAGAGTGGCAGGGGTCCACGATTTTTTTTTTTTTTTCGGCCAAGAAAAAAATCAACATTGACAAACTGCTGGAAATGATTGCCCTGCAGGCGGAAATGATGGAACTCAAAGCCAATCCCGACCGCCTGGGCGTGGGCGTCATTTTGGAGTCCAAGCGCGACAATAAACGCGGCGTGGTGGCCACGGTGCTGGTGCAAAAAGGCACCATGAGCGTGGGCGACCCGTTCATCGTAGGCACCAGCTACGGCCGCATTCGCGCGCTGATTGACGAAAACGGCCAGCGGTACCAGAAAATCGGCCCCAGCGTACCGGCGGAAATTTTGGGCATCAGCGGGGAGCCTCCGCAAGTGGGCGACACGCTGTATATTATGGAAAGCGAAAAAGAAGCCCGCTACGCCGCCGAAAAACGCAAACTGGCGCAAAAAGAGGACGCCAATGCGCGGCGCGCCAAACAGGTGTCTTTGATGAGCTTGGCCAAAAATGAAAACGGTGAAAACACCGTCAAACGCCTGCCTATTGTGCTCAAAGCCGACGTGCAGGGCTCCATTGAAGCCATTAAAGACGCGCTTTTGCGCATTCCGTCCGATGAGGTGGAATTGGACATTATCCTCTCCGCCCCGGGCAATATCAACGAGTCCGACATTCTGCTGGCCAAAGCCAGCAATGCCGTGGTCATCGGCTTCCACGTGGACGTGGAACACAAAGCCCAAGCCGAAGCCGAACGCGAAGGCATAGAAATACGCCTCTACACCATTATCTTTGAACTGCTGGAAGACATCAAAGCCGCCATGGAAGGCCTGTTGGAGCCCGACGTGGTGGAAGTGTCCCTGGGCAAAGCGACCATTAAGAAGGTCATGCGTTTAAGCTCTGGGATTATTTCCGGCTCTCTGGTGGACAGCGGAAAAATGGTGCGCGGCGCAGAGGTAAAAGTCTGGCGCGGCGAAGAAGTGGTCGGCACCGGACGCATCGGCGGCCTTAAACGCTTCAAAGACGATGTAAAAGAAGTGGAAAAAGGCTTTGAATGCGGCATCTTAGTGGAAGGATTCAAAGGAGTGCAGGAAGGCGACGTCATTGAGTGTATCAAACACGAAAACGTCACCCGCCGTATCAAGATGTAAGTTTGAATGACGCTGAAAACCCCGTCGCGGACGCAAGGACAAGGCGGGGTTTTCTTATGCCTTCCCTTGGTGGAAGGATTCAAAGGAGTACAGGAAGGCGATGTTATTGAGTGTATCAAACACGAAAACGTCACCCGCCGTATCAAGATGTAAGTTTAAATGACGCTGAAAACCCCGCCGCGGACGCAAGGACAAAGCGGGGTTTTCTTATGCCTTCCCCTGGTGGAAGGATTCAAAGGAGTACAGGAAGGCGACGTTATTGAGTGCATCAAACACGAAAACGTCACCCGCCGTATCAAGATGTAAGTTTAAATGACGCTGAAAACCCCGCCGCGGACGCAAGGACAAGGCGGGGTTTTCTTATGCCTTCTTTCCTTTTCCCCCTTGTTTCTCCGGAGGAAAGTAATTATAATAAAAGTAACGGCCCGGCCGTTTCACCGCCACGTTGGCGGCGTCCAAATCCGGGGGATAATTATGGAACCCAAAAAAATCAAACTGCTTAAAATTTTCGTCAGCAGCACAGACGTGGTGGACCATGCTTTGTTATATGAAAGCATTTTGCGCAAAGCCAAGGCTTACGGCGTGGCGGGCGGAACGGCCGTAAAAGGCGCTATGGGTTACGGCATCAGCAGCGAACTGCGCAACAGCCGCTTTTTTGAACTGGTGGAAAAATTCCCCGTCGTGGTGGAATGTATAGACACGGCGGAAAAAATAGACGGTTTTATAGAAAGCATACTTCCTTGGCTGGAACAGCAACCCAAAGGCTGCCTGGTCAGTACGCAGGACGTAACGGTATACCTGGCCAAAAAGGGCGACACGAAAAAATAACTTTCCCCCGCTTCGGCGGGGGTTTTTTACGCCGCGCGGGGCGCGGGCCCAAAATGATATAATAAGACTATGATAGACAGAATCAAACGGCTTGAAAATTTATTTTTGCAGGAAATCAATTCCATTATCTCCCGCATGACCGCGGCGGGCCATTTGGGCGGATTTGTGACCATTACCGCCGTGCATGTGGCCAAAGATTTGGCCTCGGCCAAAGTGTATTTTTCCGTGTTCGGCAGTCCCGAGGACAAAAAGAAAACGCAGGAACAGCTGTCCCTGCTGCGCAAAGAGCTAGGCGCGCTGCTGCGCCACCGGCTGCATTTAAAACGCATTCCGTCTTTCAGCTTTGAGTATGACGACACGCCCGAAAAAGCCAGCCGCGTGGAAAGCATTTTTAAGGTCATAGAAAAAGAACACGAACATGAAAACTAATCCGTCTTCTTTTGAGCAGATTTGGCAGGCCGTGCAGAACGGCCAAAACTTTTTCGTCGCCGGACATTTAAATCCGGACGGGGATTCTTTGGGCTGCACGCTGGCCGTGTGCTCGCTTTTGGAACGGCTGGGCAAAACCGCCTATGCTTACGCCTCGCCGGCCATAGGTACGGATTTGCTGTTTTTGCCGGGGCTGGAGAAAATCCACGTCAATGAACTGCCGCAAAAACCCCAGTTTGACACGGTGATTTTGCTGGAATGCTCCGACCGTAAACGCGGCGGCGACCTGGAAAATGTTTTGCAGAACGCCAAAACCCTGGTCAATATAGACCATCATTTGGTCAGCGACGCATACGGAGACGTCAACCATATTGATTCCGCGGCTTCGTCCACCGCCGAGATTATTTTCCAGCTTTTTGAAGCCAGCCCGGACAATCTGCTGCCCACGCCTGATGAAGCCACCTGCCTTTATACGGGCCTGGTGACCGATACGGGCCGCTTTCTGCACACGAACACGACGGCGGAAGCGCTGCGCGTGGCGTCTGCCTTGGTGGCCTTGGGGGCGGATGTAAATAAAATCAACCAGGTCATTTATTTCACCAAATCTTATACCGAACTGAAACTGCTGGGCCGTGCGCTGGAAAAAATGCATTTGCTTTTCCAAAACAAATACAGCGAAATCGTACTGACGCAGGCCGACTTTGAGCCGCTTAACGCCGTGCCGTCTCAGACGCAGGGCATTGTCAGTCAGCCCACCATGATTCCGGGAGTGGAAGTGTCGGCCCTGATTAAAGAAGAGCCGGACAAAGTGTCCGTCAATCTGCGCTCGCGCAATCACATAGACGTCAGTTCCATCGCCCAAAAATTCGGCGGCGGCGGCCATGCCCGCGCCGCGGGATTTAAGGTAACGGGCAAGCCCGTGCAGGCAGTGGCGCAAGAGCTGGCCGAAGCGGTGCGGGATGTACTGGCCCATGCAAAGCACTGAGCTGACCGGTCTGCTGCTGACAGACAAACCTCAAAATTTTACTTCCAATGACATTGTGGCCGTCGCGCGCCGCGCGCTGGGCGTCAAACGCATCGGCCACAGCGGCACCTTAGACCCCATGGCCACGGGGCTTTTAATTCTGCTGGTGGGACGGCAGGCCACACGCCTGCAGGAACGCTTTTTAAAACTGCCCAAAGTGTACCGCGCCGAACTGACGCTGGGAGCGGAAACCGACACCTGGGACGCTCAGGGCCAAATGATAAAAGAAATGCCCGTGCCCGCGCTGACCGCCGCGCAAATCCGCGCCGCGGCAGAGAGTCTGACGGGTGAAGTGCGCCAACAAATCCCCCCTTTCAGCGCCAAAAAAATAAACGGACGCAAAATGTATGATTTGGCGCGCGCAGGACAGGAAGTGGAAGCGCGTTTTAACACGGTGCAGATCTCGGCTTGGGAAGATATTGTTTTTGACGGAAAAAATAAAATATCTTTTACCCTGTGCTGTTCCTGCGGCACCTATGTACGCGCGCTGGGGCTGATGCTAGCCCGCGCACTGGGCACGACGGGGCATTTAACCGCGCTGCGCCGCCTGAAAATAGGGGATTTTGACGTATGCAACGCCCTGGACGGCGCTCTGCTGAAAACCGCGCCGCGGCAGGAAATTGTAAAATTTATAAAAGAGCCTGTTTTATGAAACAAAAAAATTTTATTACGGTAGGGACTTTTGACGGCGTACATTTGGGACACCGGGCTTTGTTTAGCCGCCTGGAACAGCTGGCTGTACTGCACCAAATGCGCCCGCTGGTGCTGTATTTCCCCTATCCGCCCAAAACGCTTTTATCCCCCCGCCCCGAAATGACGGTGCTGTCCACCCCGCCGGAGAAAAAGGATCTTTTCAAGGCCTGCCTGGCCGACGCGCCGCAGGAGCTGGATTTTTTGGCGTACCGCGAATATTCACCGGAGCAGTTCTTTAA
>CALUXH010000052.1 GCA_944324695.1 uncultured Elusimicrobiales bacterium
GTCTGGGCATGCTGGCCGGCGACCATATGAAATCCGCCAGCGACCTGGGCATGCCGATTATCGGCATGGGGCTTTTTTATAAAAAAGGCTATGTACAGCAGATGTTAAACCGCGACGGCTGGCAAAACGAAGAATATCCCGACAATGACTGGGCGCATATGGCCGTAGAACACGTGCTGGACGCCAACGGCAAAGAAATCGTGGTGGAAGTGCCGCTGGGTTTTAACGAAACCGTAAAAGCCTGCGTCTGGCGCGTGGAAACGGGCCGCACCGATTTATATTTATTGGATACCAATCTGCAGGAAAACACCCCCGCCCAGCGTCTGATTACTGAAAAATTATACGGCGGCGACCGCGAAAACCGCATCCGCCAAGAAATCGTGCTGGGCATCGGCGGCGTCAAAGCTCTGACCGCCATGGGCAAATACCCCACCGTATATCATATCAACGAAGGCCACAGCGCTTTCCTGCTGATTCAGCGCATTATTGACATGATGCAGCAGCGGAACATGAATTTTGCCCAGGCGCGGGAAATCGTGTGGGCTTCCTCCGTGTTTACCACGCACACGCCCGTCATCGCCGGCAACGAACACTTTGACCCTATGCTGGTGCGCAAATACATGGAATACTATGCACAGCAAATGGGCATTTCCTGGGACGACTTTTTGGCGCTGGGCAAAGAAAAGGCCGACTCCGCCACCTTCTGCATGACGGTGCTGGCGCTGCGCCTGACCGCCTATGCCAATGGCGTGGCCAAACTGCACGGCAAAGTCAGCCGCGAGATGTGGCACAACCTGTGGCCCGGCCTGCCCATCAACGAAGTGCCCATCGGCAGCATTACCAACGGCATACACAGCGCGTCCTGGGTCTCGCATGAAATTAATGATTTGTACCGCAAATACCTTTTCAACGGCAATCAATTGGACGAGGTAGACCCCTCCGACACTCAAATTTGGGAAAAAGTGGACAATATTCCCGACGAAGAGTTATGGAATATGCACGCCCAGCGCAAGGCAAAACTCATTAATCTGGCGCGCCGGCGCATGAAACACCAACTCAAACGTCAGGGCTTTGACATGATGACGGTCAACAAGGCCAGCAAAATTTTAAAGCCGGATGTGCTGACCATCGGGTTTGCGCGCCGCTTTGCCACGTACAAACGCGCCACGCTGCTGTTTAAGGATTTGGACCGCTTGGATAAAATCGTCAACAATCCGCTTCGCCCCGTACAGTTCGTGTTCGCCGGCAAAGCCCACCCGGCAGACACCATGGGTAAAGAGTTTATCAAAACGATTTTCAACCTGACCCAGAACGATCCGCGTTTTAAAAACAAAATTGTTTTCATTGAAGACTATAACATGAATGTGGCCCGCTATATGGTGCAGGGCGTGGACGTGTGGCTCAACAACCCCATCCGCCCCATGGAAGCCAGCGGCACGTCGGGCATGAAAGCGGCCGTCAACGGCGCGCTGATGCTGTCCATTTTGGACGGCTGGTGGGACGAAGTCGGCCCGTGCGATTTCGGTTGGTCCATCGGCGGAGCGGAAAAATACGCTTCCGAGGCCGAACGCGACGCCGTGGAAGCGGAATCCTTATACAATTTGTTGGAGCAGGAAATCGCCCCGACATACTATGCAAAAAACGACAAGGGTTTCTCCGCCGCGTGGCTGGCGCTGATGAAAAAATCCATCCGTGAAATCGCTCCCGTATTCAACACCAACCGCATGGTTAAAGAATATTATGAAAAATTCTACATCGGCGCGCATAATTTCGGCCAACTGCTGAGCCAAAACAATAATGCCGCCGTAGTGGCCGCCTGGCGCCAGAAAATTGCCGACAACTGGTACCGCGTCAGCGTAACCGACGCCACCCCGGCTTTTGACAAAGCCATCCTGATGGGCGACAAAGTCAACTTTAAAGCCCGCGTATCTTTGGGCGGGCTGGAACCGCAGGATATTCAGGTGGAGCTCTACCTGGGCACCCGCGGCACGTTGGGAGACATTGAAAAAGAAGACGCCGTGGATATGATCTGCACCGGCAAAGACGGCGACGCCTATATTTACGAGGTGCAGCTCTCGCCCTACAACAGCGGACGGCAGGACTATGCACTGCGCATTTTACCCGCGTGCGATAAAGTGCCCAATATACTGACCCCGCTGTATTTGAGGTGGGAAGAGTAAATTCCCGAGGCCCCGCATCAACTCCGCCCACTTTTTCTCATTGCAGAAAAAGCAGGCAAAAAAGCCGGGAAATCGGAAGTAAAAAATCCCGTTTTGGCGGAAAGTTTTTAAGCTAGCTTACGCTCCAACACAAAAACTTTTTCTTCCGCCAAAACGGGATTTTAAACACTTCCAAGATTTCCCAAAAGAACATACAGGGTCGCTTATAATAACTGAAAAAACAGTTATGCTTAACATTGTACTGATTAATCCCGAAATCCCTTTCAACACCGGCAATATCGGCCGCAGCTGCGTGGCCACCGGCACGCGCTTGCACCTGGTGGGAAAGCTGGGCTTTAAAATCGCTTCCAAAGAAATACGCCGCTCCGGACTGGACTACTGGCCCAATCTGGACTACTGCCGCTATGAAACCTGGGAAGAATTTATAGAAACCAATAAACCCGCCCGGGAACAGTTGTTTTTTATGTCCACCAAAGGGCAAAAAAATTACTGGGACGCGCGGTTTACGGACGGGTGTTTTTTGTGTTTCGGGGCGGAATCCTGCGGTCTGCCCAAAGAATTTTACGAAAAATACGCCGACCGCCTGTTCACTATCCCTATGACGGGGCCGGTGCGCTCGCTGAATTTGTCTTCTTCGGCGGCCATTACCTTGTTTGAAGCCCTGCGCCAGAATCGTTCTTCATATATAAAATAATTTTTTCGCGCAAAAAACCCCGCCGACAAGCGGGGTTTTTTAATGCAAAAAGCCGTTTCCCGTTAGAACCCGATGGCTTTGCAATATTTGGCATAGCCGCTGCAGCTGCGGCTGCTGACGGCGCCGTTTGCACTGACAAACTCAATGGTATATGACTTAGAAGACAACGGCCGTTCCACCGACACCGTCACCGTTGAGTCGCTAAGACTTATCTGGGGCGCACCAAAATATTTGCTCTTCGTCGTGCCCGCCACGCCGTCATCGCCGCTGCCCAAAGCAAACGCTGTTAATTCATCCAACGTTCCATAACTGTTTCCGTTGCGGACATAATACGCATTTACGGCTTCGCTGACGGCGGCGGCATTGGCTACTCCCTCCAGGCCGCGGCCTTTTTCCATAGCGGTTTTATACGTAGGTAATGCCACCGTAACCAAAATGCCTACCACCACCATTACAATTAAAAGTTCTATCAGCGTAAATCCTTTTCTCATACACCCTCCTCTTTGGCTTATTATATAAATTTCCGCGGGAGTCTGCCCGCCGCCTCTTTCCCGCGATATTTTATAGAATACAAATAATGAACGCCAAACGTCTGTTCTGGATTTTATTTTTACTTAACCTGTTTAATTACATAGACCGGCAGGTGCTTTTTGCCGTATTTCCGTTGATACAAACGGACCTGCATCTTACGGACTTCCAGCTGGGCACACTGGCGTCTGTTTTCATGCTGGTCTATATGTGTTATGCGCCTATAGTCGGCTTTTTTGCCGACCGCCACCCCCGCCAATACTGGATCGCCGCCAGCGCGCTTGTATGGAGCGGCGCCACTTTTTTGAGCGGTTTGGCAAAAAATTATATCTCCCTGCTTGGCGCGCGCGCGTTCATTGGCGTGGGAGAGGGCGGGTTTACCGCCATTGCCCAGCCTTTTCTGGCCGAGCAATACCCCAAGCACAGGCGTGCCACCATACTGGCTTATTTTGCCCTGGCGCTGCCCGCCGGCGGTGCGCTGGGTTACCTGCTGGGAGGACTTATCGGCACCACATGGGGTTGGCGCATGGCATTTATGCTGGTAGGCGTTCCGGGGCTGTTGCTGGCCGTATTGGCCTTTACGCGCATCAAAGACCGGGAACACCGCAATCTGGACAACCGCAAAAAACCCAGCCTGGGGCAGTATATTTCCTTACTGAAGAACAAACCTTTTTTGTTTCTGTGTCTGGCCCACGCCATGCAAACCTTTGTGCTCGGAGGTCTGTCGGCCTGGATGCCCACGTATTTCCACCGTTTCTTTGATATGGACGTGGCGCAGGCGGGGCTGCTGTTCGGAGGCATGGTGATTGCGGCGGGAGCGCTGGGTACTTTCTTAGGAGGGAAAATAGCCGACCGGCTGCTTAAAAGAACAAACTACGCCTATTTCTTGGTCATTGCCGCCAGTTTTATCCTGATGATCCCGTTCGCCGGGGCGGGAGTGGTCAGCCACCGGATGCCGTTTTCGCTGATTACTTTTTTTATTGCCATGGTGTTTGTTTTTGTGCCTCAGGGCCCCATCAGCGCGTCTTTGGTGGCGCTCAGCAGCCGCAAGGTGCGTTCCATGGCCTTTGCGGCAAACATTTTCATTATCCACGCGCTGGGGGACGCATTTTCTCCGGCTCTGATAGGGCATTTGTCCGACGTTTTCGGACTGAAAATGGCCGTGCTGGGCTGTTTATCGGTACTGTTGCCCGCCTGTTTGTTTTTGCATTTATCCGTCAAGTTTGCCCGCGCGGAAGGCCGTTTGATACGTTATTATGCACAGGACACGGCAACCGATTAATACCCCAAAGCTTTACACAAACGTTTACCCCGGGAGGAGGAAGCGGGGAACGAGCACCCACTTCCGTTTGGACGGGTGGACGAATGGGCATAATACAGCACTACATAAGCCGTGGCAGTATACTGCGAACAAGTAGCCCAACTTACTTTCCCTTGGCCCGGACATAAAATAACAAAGAGTCTGTCGTCCGTGCCTCTGTGATGGTTAAACAGGACGCCGTCGGAACAAGACACCATATTGGCATTGTTTGTCCGACAGGAGGCTGGCCAGGAAACATCCAGCATCTCCAAATCATCAGCATACGTGCCGTTAGCCATATAATATACTTCCTGTGCGCGGCGGATATTTTCCGCCAAAGCCGCATACGGAGCAAAACGGCTTTTGTCCACGGCGGTTTGATAGTACGGCTGTGCGGCGGCCGCCAATATGCCGACAATCAATACCACTACCAGAAGCTCTATCAGCGTAAAGCCGGCATATTTTACAGGACAAGGTTGAGTTCCTGAATAAAACCTTCTCAGGATGACTTTATTAAATAAGTCTTCTAAAAGGCTTTTAGCGGGGTTTTTTCTACGGGGAGTCATTTTTTGATAAATTTTGTTCATATGCAAAATTTATCAAAAAAAAAAAACAAATCAAGCCATTTTAAAATCCACACACCGCCCAACAAAAACCCCGCCGCGGAGGCGGGGCAAAAAACAAAAAACCTTGCTACCAAAACCAGCTGTCAGTGCAAGCCGATTTTGCATTTATGGTCTTTTTCATATTCCGCCACGGCGGTTTTTTCTTCGCCTTTGTATTCACTGGTGCGGCGGATAAGCTCGTCAAAGTCTATCGCATGCGCGGGGAACATCGGTCCGTCCACACACGCAAAACGCACTTTGCCGTCCACCGTCACGCGGCAGCAACCGCACATGCCCGTGCCGTCCAGCATGATCGGGTTTAAGCTGGCGTAAGGGGCAATGCCCAGCTCCACCATGAGCTTGGAAGTAAACTTCATCATCGGTATCGGCCCGATGACAAAACCGGCGTTGATTTTTTCGCCGGCCTGCACAATGCCCTTGAGCACGTCGGTCACCATGCCTTTCTGCCCATAGGTGCCGTCATCCGTGCACGGCAGCGTGATGTCGGATACGCCCTTCATTTCTTCTTCCAAAATTACCAACTCTTTGGTGCGCGCGCCCAAAATGGAAATGACTTTGTTCCCCGCGTGCTTTAAGGCCTTGGCAATGGGATATACTTCGGCAATGCCCACGCCGCCGCCGACCACGGCCACCGTGCCGTAATTCTGCACGTCAATAGGCGTACCCAGCGGGCCGAGCACGTTTAAAAATTCATCGCCTTTTTTAAACGAATTAAACATAAACGTGGATTTGCCTATGGACTGAATAATGACCGTAATGGTGCCTTTTTGCGCGTCCCAGTCCACCAGGGTTACGGGAATGCGTTCGCCGTTTTCCGCCCCGCGCAAAATGACGAACTGCCCCGCCTTGGCCGAGCGGGCCACCTGC
Organism: uncultured Elusimicrobiales bacterium; assembly: GCA_944324695.1. Lineage (GTDB taxonomy): Bacteria > Elusimicrobiota > Elusimicrobia > Elusimicrobiales > Elusimicrobiaceae > Avelusimicrobium. The sequence continues at coordinate 6,196 of CALUXH010000052.1, forward strand.
GGTTTATAAAGGACAAATTTCACCACCACATCATTTAATTGTTCTCTCTCTAAAATTTCATTTTCCCGCATATTATTTCCCCTTTAAATATTCGTTGATGCGCCCCGCGGCCGCGATGCCGTCGTTCATGGCCAGCAGCACCGTCGCGCCGCCGCGGATAATGTCCCCCCCGGCATACACGCCGGGCATGGAGGTTTCGCCTTTTTCGTTTAAAGCGATTACGCCGCGCTCCGTCGTTTTCAGCGCCGGAGTCGTCTTGGCAATCGTTGGGTTCGGACGCTGACCGATGGCGGTAATGACGGTGTCGGCCGGCTGTACAAAATCCGACCCCGGGATTTCCACGGGCCGGCGGCGGCCCCGCTCATCGGGTTCTCCCAGTTTGTTGCGCGTAAAACGTATGCCGGTAACACGGCCCTGTTCATCCTGCAAAATTTCCTTGGGAGTTACCAGGTATTCAAACCGTATACCTTCTTCCTGCGCGTGTTCCACTTCCGCGGCGCGGGCGGGCATTTCCTCACGACTGCGGCGGTAGGCGATGGTCACCGTTTCCGGCTGCAGGCGCATGGCGCAGCGGGCCGCGTCCATGGCGCTGTTGCCGCCGCCGAGCACCACCACGTTTTTGCCCACCTGCACCGGCGTATCGGCTTGCGGGAATTTATAAGCCTGCATGAGGTTAATACGCGTCAAAAATTCGTTGGCGCTGTACACGCCCACGCCGTTTTCGCCGGGGATGCCCAGCATCATGGGCAGCCCCGCGCCGGAACCGATGTACACCGCGTCATATTCTTTAAGCAATTCGTCCAATTTAATCGTCGCGCCGACCAGCACGTCCGTCTGAAAACGCACCCCCATGCTTTGCACGGTTTCCACTTCTTTGTTAATGACTTCGCGCGGCAAGCGAAAAGAAGGAATGCCGTAGCGCAGCACGCCGCCGTAAGCGTGCAGAGCTTCCAGCACGGTTACGTCGTGCCCAGCGCGGCGCAGCTCGGCCGCACAGGCTAAAGAAGACGGCCCGGAACCGATGCACACCACCTTTTTGCCGGTGGAAGCGGCCGGGACCGGAGCTTTCAGCGCTCCTTCGGCGCGCGCGGTGTCGGCCGCGTAACGCTCCAAACCGCCGATATTGACCGCACCGAATTTGGCCTTGAGCACGCAGTGTCCTTCACAGTGTTTTTCCTGCGGGCAAACACGGCCGCAAATGGCGGGCAGCAGGCTGGTTTTCATAATTTCAGATACCGCCGCGCCGGCGTCTCCGGCTTTAATGCAGGCAATAAAATCGGGTATATGCACGCCCACGGGGCAGGCGTTCTGGCACGGATGGGTCGGGCAGTGCAGGCAGCGGTCCGCCTCCGCCACGGCTTCTTCTTTGGTAAATGTATGCGCCACTTCGTCAAAGTTTTTGCGGCGCAAGGCGGGCTCTTGCTGTTTGCCGTTGTTGCGCGGCGCGGAAGGATTTGGCATGGGGAATACCTCCTAATGTAAAAAACAACTGTCCCGAAAAACGGCAGTGTGTTATATTTATTATAGTATATTGAAAAAGGCCGGATTTGTTATAAAATATATATTAAACACAGGGAAAAGGAGGATTTTATGAGCGACAGATGCCATTGCCATGCCGAAGGGCTGGCCACTTTTGTATTGGGGGCCCTGATCGGGGTCACGCTGGGGGTGTTGTTTGCGCCCGCCAAAGGAGAAACGACCCGCCGCAAATTTAAACGCTGGGCCGAAGACGCCTATGAAGAAGGCAAGGAAGAACTGGCCGACCGCGCCCATGAGCTGAAGGAACACGTCCTGGAACGCGCCGGAGAACTCAAAGAAAAATTTGCCGAACATGCACACGGAGCCAAAGAACGCATGGAAGGCCTAAAAGAGCGTGCCGGAGAGATTAAGGACCGCGTAAGCGGAAAAGCCGAAGAAATCAAAGAGCGCGTGTCCGGCAAAGCCGAAGAACTTAAACACCGCGCTTTGGAAAAAACCGAGGACTTGCGCGACAAAGCGGCCGACGGACTGGAAAAAGCCGCCAAAAAACTGCGTTAACCGCGTCTGTTTTATTCGGATAAGGAATACCCCCGGCAAAGCCGGGGGTTTTTCCAAAACACTCCGGGGTTGCCGGGATGTTTGCAAATCTCCAAAAGAAAAAGAACACCTGTTTTATCCGCCTTCTTTAAAACCCCAAACTTTTGCACACCTGCGCACACTTGGAAGAAGTCCCCCTGCAACTATCTTGCCCGTAATTTGGATCCTGCCGCAAATACATCGTAAAATAACAGGCATATTCTTTTACCCCGGGGGTTTCGCTCACTCCTCCCGTCATTTGCCCCACATGACCAACCTCATTTATAAGCTGATTTATCCAGGTATTGTTTTCCCATAGGGCGCAACCCGCATTATAATTGCAGTCGGAAACGGATACCCCCTTGGGAACCTGTATATCTAAATTGCCAAAATCGTCCGTATATGTCCCGTTCGCCATATAATAGCGTTCCTGCGCATCTCGGATGGAACGCATGATCGGCAACAGACCGGACATTTTACTTTTCATGACCGCCGTTTGATACTGCGGCAAAGCAATCGCCGCCAGTATGCCGATAATTAAAACAACAACCAACAACTCAATAAGCGTAAATCCTTTTTTCATTTTTTGCCTCTGTAATGGGGATTAAACAGCCTGGCGCCAACAGCAACGGCTTTTTATTTTTCCCCCATACAGGGTATCAAAAAAAAAACAAATCAATAGGAGAAACTTTTTCAACAAAAAAACAGCATGCCCGTCATACAACAGCGCAGCAAACTCCGCCGCACCTTTAGGGCCCGCTTTACAAATAAACGCGGAAAGGCCGTATATCCGCCCCGGCGCTTTTAGACTTTATAGCGCAATGATTGCCATGTGGGCCGGCCGGCGGGAAGTGTTCGCACGGAAAAATTTTTGGGCCGGAGCTCCAAGTGCGGGGGAAACGGGCAAAGGTATAAAGAAAACGTTCCTTCACACAACATACCCCCGGGATGAGAGAACCGGGGGTATGTTGCCGAACCGCAAAGCGGTCCGGCGGGGGGATGGGTTAAATGGGCATAAAAAAGGCAGCGTTTGTTTTAGAAGTAGTCACACGTTCCAAACAAAGCTGCCTTTCCATGTAATGCTTTACATGGAAAACACAGCCTTGTTTTTAGGTGACTACTGCCGTCCAGCACGGACGGCTGTTCCCAAAAAGGGACTAAAAACAAAGCACTAAAACGGCAATTGGCTTACGGCTAAAGTCCTCCTTTTCCCGCACGCGCCGCGGCGGGGATATGACCGCCGGGCGCGCGGCAAAGGAGCGGAATCTCTCCTTTACGCTTACGGGGTAGTCTTTAAGAAAACCCCATCCCCGGAACAATAAAAAAGGCAGCGCTTGCGTTAAGGGTAGTTGTCACACAACCGATAACGACGCTGCCTCACTGTGTAATGCTTTACACAGTTAAATGGCTACGCCGTTTTCGGGGTGACAACTTCCGACGGTTACGCCGGATGTTCCGCACAGAAGGCGGACCCAAAAACGAGCCTATTTAACCTTTCAAATTAAACGAGTACGTTTACTCTAAACCCATTATGGCAAAAAACATATATAAAAGTAAACCCCCTTTCGAGAAAGGGGGTTTGTAAAACATTGCCGTATAAAACGCTTAACGTTTGGAGAACTGGAAGCGTTTCCTGGCGCCGGGCTGGCCCGGTTTCTTTCTTTCCACCATACGGGGGTCGCGGGTCAGGAAACCGGCTTTCTTAACGGTCTTCTTCAGTTCTTCGCTGATTTCGGCCACGGAGCGGGCAATGGCGTGGCGCAGCGCGCCCGCCTGGGAGGAAATCCCCCCGCCCTGCACTTTGGCGGTAACGTCATATTCTTTGTCCAGGCTGGTGATCACGAGAGGAGCTTTTACGGTAGCCTGATATTTTTCATGACCTTTAAAATAGTCGGCCAAGGCTTTGGCATTGACGGTAATCACGCCCGTGCCTTTGGCCAGTCTGGCCTGCGCAACGGAAGTTTTGCGGCGGCCGGTTTTGATTTCTTTGGTATTGTTCATAAAACTCTGTCCCTCTTATTTGGCAAATCTGCCGGCGAATTCATGTTCTTCGCCGCTGAAAAGGCGAAGGCGTTTAAGGCGCGGGGCGCGCAGGCGGTTGACGTCCAACATACGTTTGACGGCCAGCTCCAACACTTTGGTGGAATCTTTTTCCATCTGGCGTTTGAGCGGAGTTTCTTTGGCGCCTTTGGCATAGCCGGAGTGGGAGAAATAAATTTTCTCTTCCATTTTGTTGCCGGTTACTTTGATTTTATCCGTATTGGTCACAACGACAAAATCACCGCAGTCCATATGAGGGGTATAGGTTCTTTTGTGTTTGCCCATCAGCAGCACGGCCACGCGGGTGG